>JAGDXZ010000022.1 GCA_023270015.1 Microcaldota archaeon
ACCTGCAGCACCTTGTTGCATGGTGGCCATTAAACGGCAACGCCAACGACTACAGCGGCAACGGCAACAACGGCGTGCCAAGCAACGTTATGTTTGTGAGCAACTGGTGGCAAGGCTACACGCCACCGTGAAGCTTGTATTATCTTGTGTTGCTTTGCATAGCGTCGTATAGTGTTAATGAAGTGTTTAGTTTATAAGAGGCCCTTCCATGGCTATTATCTTGATGTTTAACTTCCATTCGCATTAGATTCGTACTCTTATAGTACGAAAAGTATAAATATTAGTACTGTTAGAGTACAAATATGGAAATTAGTGATATTCTCTTGCTTTTGAACGATTGGTGGAAAAGCGGCAAAGTAAGCGAGGATCTTGCTAAACCTTATAAGAGAAAGGCTTTTGCAGAGGCGTTGAGGCTCTTCACCCGTTACAGGCAAATTGTCATATTGACAGGTCTTAGGCGTGTGGGCAAGAGTACAATAATCTACCAGCTTATCTCATATTTACTTTCAAAAGGCGTAGATCCTAAAAATGTGCTTTATTTTACTTTTGATCTGAATACAATCGACTTGCATAAGCTGCTTGAGGAGTATGGAAGCCTTACCGGCGTTGACTGGAAAAATTCAAAAGTATATCTATTTTTTGATGAACTGCAGAAGCTTGGAAATTGGAGCTCACAACTAAAGCTGCTCTATGACCGATTCCCCAATCTCAAGATTGTCATATCTGGCTCCGCGTCTCTGCAACTTGAGGGCAAGGCAGTAAGCGACCTTGCAGGAAGATACTTTACTATAGACATAACGCCGCTCTCGATAATAGAGTATTACGAGCTTAAAAACAGCAAGCAGATAGACAGGCCTGAGCTGTACGAAGATGATTTAAGGCAGGAGCTAAGGAGTTATATCAAAAAGCCTTTTCCTGAAATTGTAAAATGGACAAGCGAGATGGACATAAGGACCTACATAAGAGAAAATGTGATAGCAAAGATAGTAAGGGGCGACCTGCCAAACATCTTCCATTCAGTGAATTTTAGGCTTCTTGAGAGCATGCTATCCCTCTTTTACAGCAAACCCGGAATGATACTCAGCACTAATGCATTGGCAAAGGAGCTTGGCATAAGCAAAACAACGCTTGAGAACCATATCTTTTATCTTGAATTCGCTAAACTGATAAGGGTTGTGAGGAACTACAGGCCAAACCTCAGGATGGAGTCTAGAAAGCTCAAGAAGGTCTATCCATACGACATATCGCTAGCTCTTGCTTACAACAATGTGCAAGAGCCGTATGCCATGGAAACTCTTGTTGCATCGGCATTGGATTTATCTCTATATTGGCGTATGCAAGGAAAAGAGGTAGATTTTGTTAACAAGGAGCCCCTAGTGCCAATAGAGGTAAAGTCTGGCGAGAAGATAGGCGAGGGCGAACTTACCACAATAAAATATTTTGTTAGGAAATACAGAGCCAAGAGAGGGATTGTTGCATATAATGGTGCAGCATATATAACAAAAGAAGCTATAGAGATAGTTCCTATTTTGCGACTTTTGGTAGAGGGAAACAGTGTCCTCAAATAGAGTCTGATAGCTTTTTTAATTTGTGCAATTATCTACTGACCCTGCTCTAGCATTAAGTCAAATTATGAGCTAAGTTTGTTATTTATTATTTGTTTTAGGGCAAAAGAGCAAGCTGTTTTTCCTGACAAGAAATGGCTGGTCTAATATGATTGATCAAAGCAAACTGCTGAAATATTGCATTTCTTCAGGGATAAAAAGCAGTTAGAGAAAGACTATCTATTGAACCTTAGCGGATGCTTGCACTGCCAAGCGCCTTTTTGATTCCATGCTTGTATGCTGCATGCGTTATAAGATAGCCGATGAGCAAAGCCACAAGTATTATCACATAGGCATTTGCCCTTTCTTCCTTGTCTGACTTAAGCATACTTACCGAAGCCCTGAAGCTCTCTGCGTAGCTTGCAATGTCAAAAACCTCTGCAAATGTATTCCAAATTGCTATTCCTATGCTTCCAAAGCTTTTCCTATGGGCCGCCACTATTATAGACTGTATAGTTACCATTAAGCCGAAGCCTATTATCATAAGGCCAAATACAAGGAAGTCAAATCCGAGCGCATATTCTACTGCGCCAATGCCCACGTATTGCAAGGCATATGCAACCATGCTCAAAACAACAATAAGGACATAGGTTATGCCTGCAAAAGCCAAGCCCAATCCGGAATAAGCTGCTGCCTTGCTGAATCCCCCTTTTCCGATTTTTCTGAGCATGCCTATGTTGTAGCCGCTGCTGTAGGCGTTCCACACAGATATAGCAAAGTCAAATATTAGTATGACCGCAGCTATCAATATGCTCAACATATATATCCCTTTCTTTTTGTCAGGCAATTTATTTATGGCTTTCAGTATTAGTATTGAATTAGCTGGCCTCAAACAGAGCCCATAGAATCGAGTTCCTTAATTTCCTTTTCGCTCAAGTTGAAATTAGCAGCTTCTAAGTTTTCTTTTGCATGTTCCAATTTAGACGTTTTTGGTATTGCAACTACTTGTTCATGAGATATTACCCAGTTAAGTGCTATTTGGGCTACGGTTTTGTTGTATTTATTTGAAAGCTCCAAAAGCTTGGCGTAAACTCCCTTGCTTGTAGAAATGTTTTCGATCCCTCTAACTAGAGGGCTGTAGGCAATCACTGTTATTTTGCTCTTCTTTGCGTACTCAATGAATTCCATTGCCTGCCTTTTCTCTATTATGTTGAACTTTATCTCATTTGCAACCAGCTCAGTGCGCTTAAGGCTGGCCTGCGCCTCTTCGAACTGCTCTATGCTGAAGTTGCTTACGCCTATGTGCCTGACCTTGCCTGCATCTACTAATTCCTCAAATGCCCTCATGGTTTCTGATATGGGTACTTCGTATGAGGGCCAGTGCACAAGGTAAAGGTCTATGTAGCTTGTGCCAAGCCTTCTCAGACTAGCTTCGCAGGCTTTTATGCAGGCATCGTGCGAAAGATGGTTTGTCCAGACCTTGTCTATTATAAAAACTTTGCTCCTATCATAGCCCTTTATGCTTTCAGCGACTATGCCTTCTGTGCCGTACATTTCAGCAGTATCTATGAGCCCGCTATCGTGTTCTATAAAATATCTTATTGCTTCAATCCCGTTTCTATCAATCGCCCAAGTTCCGATTCCTATCGCAGGAATCTTCTCCTTAGTGCTGCCTAGAAACTTATAAATCAAGTTAATCGTCAATCCAACACTATGCATAAAATGAATTTAAGCTTTTGCCAGGCATAATTTTAAACACAGCAACAGAATTCAGAGTAAGTCTTTGCAAGAAGGAAGACGACTACTGCCTAGACGTTGTGCTGAAGTTTGATGAAGGCATGGTTTAAATAGGCGAAGACCGGAATATTGTAAAGCTTACAAAGGATCAGTGGAATATATTGGTCGAGAAGGTAAAAGAAGGCCAACTAATGGAGATGAAATAGAACGCCTGCCTTACCAGTACAGATCGAATCGCTGTTTATAAGCTATAACTATGACAGGAGCTCGTTTATCTTCGGATAGGCTTCCAGCGCATGCTCCTGCTCTATCTGCTGGTACAGCATGTACATTATTCCGACAGTAAGAAGCACGCCAATTCCAGTCCCCACTGCACCAGTAAGTGTGGCAAATACAGCAAGCAATGCCACTATTATGCTGCCCAGTACTGTTATTACAGGTATGTACTTGTTGAGCAATGTCTCTGTTATTCTAGGGTCCCTCCTGAACCCAGGAATTTGCCAACCAGCTGATTGGAGCTGCTCTGCAACGTTCTTAGGGCTCTGGCCTGTCATTTCTATCCAGAACTTGCCAAAGAGAATGGAGAGAAGCACAAAGACTATGGTGAAGACGATTATGTGAACCCATTCAGGAACCTGCACCAATGCCCCGTTTGGCAAGTAAAGTGGGCTTGTGTGCGTGGCAAGATATGTGAAATAAACGCCGTAGCCGCCTATGCCTCCGAAGGTTGTGGAATAAGGAAGCGGGAAGTTTGGAGAAATAAGGTAAAGAAGGCCTCCAACGAGCTCAGGCGATACCGCGCCGGTTGTGGTAGGCACAAACTGGTAGTAGGCAAAGAACCTAGCCAAGTACATCAAGCTGCCTGAAACATGGGCAAAAAGCGCAAACCAGAAGGTCAAGGAGGCAAGAAGGGAATAGGTCAGTATTACTGGCAAAACGCTGACATAAAGCAAAGGTATTGGCAGCCTGCCCCCTACGCCCCTGAACTGCGAGAACACCATGGGCAATTCCACCTTGAGGTTAAAGACATATATGCTTATTATCAAAACCACAATGGCTGAGAAGAGAGGGCCGAAAGCAGCAAGCGCGTTTGGCAAGGCAGCTGCGCCGCCTGCAGCAATTGCTTGAGCAGCTTCAGCCCCAAGCACATTTATAGTGCCAGCTACTATTGCGTAGGAAACCCCGCCAGCTATGAAGAGGTTGATGCCCGAGGTTATGCCGTATTTTGTCATTGCCTCGTCCAAGTATATTATGATTATTGCTGTTAGCGCAAGCTGTGCAACTACAATCCAGTAGAATCCAGGCTGTGGAGGCGCATAGCCTGCATTTACAAACACCATTGCCTCTATTACCGCAATAACCATTGCCGAAAGCTTCTGCAGGCCTTGGAACCTGCCCCTTACTTCAGTGTCGTTAAGGTCTACGTTTATCACACCAGAGCCTATGATGAGTTGCAAGACTATGCTCGCTATTACTATAGGTCCAATGCCCACAGTGGTCAAGTAGCCTATCCTTGAAGCAAAGATTATGCTTATGAGCTGAAGCACAGGCTGGTTTATCGACTGTATGCTAACCCCCCATGCCGGAGTGCTAAACATTAGGAAGAATATGCCCATTATTATTCCAGTCCACACCATCTTCTCTCTAAATGAGAGCGGCGTAGAGGGCCTTTTGATAGTGGGCACGTATTTCAGGATGGGGTCTAGGCTATGAAGGTCTGCCATTCTTACACCAATCTTAGCCTTAGCTCATAGCGTCCTCTGCTAAGGTGTTGCTCAACAGCGACACCTTTTTTGAATCTTGACTGCAGGTAGCCACGCAAAAGCATGCTCGATACCAGCACGTAGCCGCTATGCGAGAGCAAATGTGAATAGCTTAGTATCATCTCACTATTGGACATTTTTCCATCAACCTGCAAATAGCTGGCAAGCTGCTCAGCGTCAACGCCTTTATAGCCTAGCCTCTTGCCTAGCAGATATGCTAGTTTGGCAGAAGAGCTTAATAAAGGTTGCTGGAGTATGGGCAGGAAGCTTAGAAGGTAGTAGTTTTCGCAGGCTTTGCTGTGGCCTATCGACCTTTCTATCATCTCAGCTGCTTTAGAGAAGTCTGCTATGGCATTGCTTTGCGGCGCTTTTCCAACGCCTATGAGGAATGTGCACTTGCCGCCGTTGAGGAGGCAGTGTGTTTCTTCGGCGCCAAGCGCCTTGCCAGTTTTTGCCGAGAAAAAGCCCGCTAGCATGCCAGCTTCGAATATATGCATGTTCATTCCAGCATCGACTTCGCTGCTTGCTGTTGCTATTGCTATGGCCTCGTGCTCCGCAGTATTGTATAGAAGCTTGCCAAAGCCTGCATGCTCAAACAGCTCTTGCAGCTTGTCAAGCTCGAAATGCTTTGCAAAAAGCTCGCCAAGCGCAAAGCCGGCTTTGTAGCCAAATTGCCTTGTCTCGTTTGTGAAGTTGTAGATTATGCTTTGCAGGCTTGCGAACTGCTCCCCGTGCTCTTTGCTTTTAAGGATTTGGCTGAGCAGGTAAAGCTCTGTGCTTTTCGGCATTTCTGCAATGCTTGCCTTGGCTGTGCGCCTAACCTTTGCTTTCTTTGCCCTCATTGAAACGCCTTAGGCTTCCTAGTTGGTAATACATCAGCAAAAGATTTATTATTATGAGAGCGGTTACAAGCAGGGAATTGTACCTTGCAATGGCTGTTGATATGGCGACTGCCTGGAGAGCGTTGAAGCCGAGAGTAAGCAGGAATGGAGTTAGAAGCGCAGACCCACAGCCACAGCTTACTACCAGGCCTCCAACTATGGGCGTTAATGTACTTACGCTGCACGTAGCTATTTGGGAAGAGCGCCTGTATGCAGCAACGCCGTATACGCCTATTGTCAGTGTTATTGCGCCTGTTGCTACGAGGAAGTAGATAAGGTACATTGGCACTGTGACTAGGAAAAGGCCGGCATTGAACTTTGCAAAAAGATAAAACAGTAGGTAATATGCTGCTGCCCCTGCTATCGCTGTTGCTATGTATGCCGGGCTTTTGAAGATCTTTGCCAAAATGCTTAGCCTTTGGCTTTTTGGCATCTTGCCACTAATATCCAAGCTTCTCAAGCTGCTGAATAGCTGGCAACGTGCACACAGGAGCTGTGTTGTTTATGCTGCTGCACACCATCGCCACGTACAAGTCAGCACCTGCGTACTCGGTCCAGGCAAATTGGTCGTTAGGGTTTGCAAGCTGCGACAGCACCTGCTCGTGCGTCATATTGGTAAGTGGGAATGAGTTGCCTGTTGGCATTGAGTTTCCAAGGTCTATGGCGTCAGCTCCGCCAACTTGATAATTGCCCCATATTGTATAAGGCGTTCCTTGGAATGAAGTGCTAGAGTTCTTGCTAAGGTCGTTGAAAATGTAGCTTACTGCGTCTTCATATGCCAGATTGCCAGTTGCGTTGGCGTTTGCCTCTATTACTGGAATAGGGTTAAGGTTAAAGCCCTGCGTTATCGGATCTTCATCATCTATGGAGATGAAGTTTATGTAGTTGCTGTGGTAGAAGTTGCCAAACGAATCTGTGCCAGAAGAGTTGTAGTTTGCAGGAGCCCAGTAGATTGTAGGCAAGTCTCCGTCGCCAAACGAGCTGTAGCCCTTGAATAGGGCGCTGAAGTTGCCAAACCTTGAAAGCGCAAGCGCCATGGCCCATTTGTTCTCGCTGCAGAATAAGCACGTTATCGAGCCAAGATATATCACGCTTGGCTTGCCGTTTACTATGAAAGCAGGTACGATATTGGCTCGCGCGCCAACAACATTCTTTATAGACTTGTTGAGAAGCATCTCGCCAGCTGTTTCAAAGTAAGAATTGGGTGCGTTGTTTATTATTGATAGCTCTGTAGAGTTGAATGGCTGGTTTATGTTAGTGAGCCTGTGTCCAAATGGCTGCTGCTGAGTTATCACAGGTGCCGATGGCAAATACATAGGCGGCGTTATAAGGTTGCTTTGTATGTTGTAGCCCACTAGCTTAGCTGCCGGCGCTACCGTAGTGGTTGCTTGCACTTGTGTCGGCACAGCAGGCTTTGTCACGAGCGCCAATGCTGCAACTGCTAGAGCAACAACAGCAATAGCCAAAGCTACATAAGATATTTTTCGATTGCTTGACTCCTCCCTCTCGAGCTTTCGCTCTTCCCTGGTTTCCTCCATAATATCCTGAATTGTTATGCAAAGAAAGTATATAAGCTTTTACAGGCTTTCGATATTCGATATTCGCATCAGAGCTTTGCCAGCATGAAAGCAACAAGGAAGCTTAGCAGCACGCTTGCTAGCCAAATTGAGACAATGACATAAGCCGGTTTTCTTTGCATGAGCCTAGCCTTGTAGCTATAGCCCACTCCATAGAGGCTTGCTGTGAATGTTTGTGTATTTGAAAGAGGAACGCCAAGCAAAGTAGCAGCCTCAACCTCCAAAGCAGAAACTGCTTGTGAAAGGAGGGCGTTAAGATAGCGAATGCTTACTATTTCGTTTCCTAGCCTTCTGAGCTCGCCCTCACTCAAAAATATGCTGCCAATAATGATTGCGAGTGCTGCCGTAGCCAGTTTATACCAATAGGAAAAAGGCACAGAGGCAAAAAGCAGGCCCAGCGTGTTGGCGCCAAGTGTAAAAGAGGTAAAGAAAGAAATGATGACCAGCCAAAGCTTTATCTGGCTGACCCTTTTCCACAAATGGCCTTTTCTAAGCTTTCTCGTAAAATAGTGCAGCAGAGGCTTCATTGTGAACAAGGAAACAAGCGGAACAACGATCCAGAATGCAGCTATCAGGGCGATAAACAAGGCGTTTACATTCATGCCCATTCCGAAGCCGAAGCCAGCAAGCATGCCAGTAAAAACAATCGTCAGCGAAAGTGGCACCCTGAACCTGTGTGCAAGCAGGAAAATTGCTATTGCAATTGCAAATGCCTCCGAAAGAAGCAGATTGTTCTCAACGGGCATAAGAGCGTTTATTCCCCTTTTCAGGAAGGTGCCCTCTAAAGCCAGACCTGCTACAAAGCCTGCTATGGCTATTGCAATGCCCATTCTTTTGCTAGTTATCCTGCTGCCTATTATTGCACCTGTGCATGCTGAGAGGTTGTTTCCAGATACCAAAGCAATAAGGACAAAAAACAAGGCAAGAAGTATTACTAGCAAGCAACCACTAGCTTATCAGCGAGGAGAGAATGGTAAGATACATGTCAGCGGAATCTTCGCAGTTGTCTAGCACATCGTCTAGCAGGTGCGCTATCTCGAATGTATGGTAGAAGTCCTTGAAATCTTTCTCCTGCGCATAAGCATAGTCGAACAATGCATCTTTCACCTCGTCGCCCTGTTCCTCTATAAGCTCTATCTCGCTCCTTAGCTTCTTTACCTCTATTATGCTGTCGCTCGATTGCATCTTGTGAAGAAGCTGCAAAGCTTTGTCTGCAAAGGCGTTCATCTTGACTATTGCCTCTTTAACTTTAGCTTCAGCCTTTGCATCTTTTAGCGAATACCTGGCATATTCCCTGGAGAAGTTATATATTGCATCAACTATCCCGTCCTCTTTGTCTATGAGTGCGAGCATGTCGTCTATAAGATTTGGTGCTATCCCGCCGGAGGTTATGAGGTTTGCTATCTCGAATACAACCTTGTCCGAATTCTCCTCTATTTCGTGTATCTTCGTTATGTCTTTATCGAGCTTTGCAGCCTCTGCATTTGCCTTTATTGCTAGCTCGACAATCCTGTTGCACATCCTGAATATGCCCTCTTCGCCCCCTTGGAGGAAATCCTTCAGAAATGACATGTTAAAGGATAAGCAACAAAATAATAAAATACCCCTTTATGGCTCTGTTAGGTGCTTGCCGCCTTACTTGCATATTTGCACATGCTTCTTACAGGGCATTTGCTACATAGGGGCTTTTTCCTGCAGTAGTTCTTGGCGAGCTCTACAAACTGTGCGTGGAAGTCTTTGTAAAGGTCTATGCTTGCGGGCAAGACGTCAAAAATCCTTTGCACCTCTTCGTAGCCCATCCTTTCAGCATCTATTCCGAAGACTCTGCTTAGAACCCTGCGCGTATAAGCATCAATTACAAATATTGGCCTATTGCCTGCATAAAGAAGCATGGAGTCTGCCGTTTCTTTGCCAATCCCGCCAATGCTAAGGAGCTCCTTTCTTGGTTCTTTGCTTCTCTTAAAGAAAGAATCAATGCCGCCATAGTTCGAGACTATGTATGTTGAAAAGGACTTGAGCCTTTTCGCTTTCTGTCTGAAAAAGCCGCTAGATCTAATTGCCCTTTCTACCTTGCTTAATTTTGCTTCTGCAATGGCCTTTAAGCTCAGCATCCTGTTTGCTTCGAGCCTTGCTATTGCCTTTTCTACATTCTTCCAGCTCGTGTTCTGCGTGAGAATGGCGCCTATTGCCATCTCGTCATTGCTCTTTGCAGGCCACCAGTTCAAAAATCCAAAATGACTGCGCAGCTTGGAGTAGAGCGAAAGCAGCTGCTTCCTAGAAAGCTGAGGCATGGCAATGCCTAGCCAAGCTATATTTTGAGCTCTCCAGACTCTAGCTTCTTAAGAGCGTCTTTTGCATCCATTCCCTCTACTGTCACTCCCATGCTTTTGCATGTGCCTATTATCTGCTTTATCCTTTCCTTTTCGCTTTTTCCGTAGAGTGCTGCCGATTTAGTCTTAGCTATTTTCTTTATCTGATCTAGCGTTATGTTGCCCACTTTCTCGTCTTTGCCCTTCGCACCCTTCTGTATGCCAAGCTCCTTTAGTATAAGCGCGCTCGTCGGAGGAAGCCCAACTTCTATGGTATATGCCTTGGTGTCGGTGTTCACTACCACCTTCACCGGAACCTTGATTCCTTCAAAGTCTGCCGTCTTCTGGTTTATTTCAGCAACAATTTTGCCTATGTTCACTCCAAGAGGACCTAGTGCAGGACCGAACGGTGGCCCTGTGGTTGCTTTGCCTCCTTCTATTAATCCATTTATTGTTACCTCTCCCATTCAAAACACCTAGCTTTGCTGCTTCTGGATTATCTTTGCAGCGCTTGCCTTTGTAGTTACAGGTATTGGCACTGCCACATCCATAAGCTCAACAGTAATCTCATCTTTGCCCTTTTCAGCTTTTATTACTTTCGCCTTGTAGCCCTTGAACGGGCCTGACACAAACTCTACAATGTCGCCACTGCCTATTTCCTGCACAGTGCTTTTCACTGCCAGCATCTTGTCTAACTCTTCCTCGCTCAGCGGCGTTGGCAACGCGCCTTTCATATGCGGCTCGTCTTGTATTAGCTCCTTGATAGTGTTGAAGCTGTCTGCCTCAATTATAAGGTAGCCGCGCATGCCCTCAGATACCACTATCGCATTTACTGGAAGGCCCAGCTTTTCTATCTTGTTCTGGAGTATGTCTGCAGATATTCTTTCCTGGCTCGAGGTTACGCGTATGATATAATACACTTTACCACTTCAATACTTGGCGCTGTTCTGGTTATTAAACCTAGAAAGCCAAGTTTGGCATTACTTATTTGTTTCATTATGTTTTTTAATCATACTGTTTGATTCCGGATCGCCTATTTTCAACAGTCCAACAGTGCTATATTTTTAAAGATTGGCATATAAAGAATCTATTGATAGGATGAACGCCTTAAGGGTGGCCTATATAGTAATAGGCTTGTTGATTTTAATCTTGCTCGCATATTACGCAGCAATTTCGGTGAAGCCGCATGTAGCTCCTGCAGTTACCTCTGTTCCTTCCTCTGCTAGCTATCCTGTTATGGTAGCGCTTGCAGATCCGCCTTATGTGCCTAATGGCACACAAGCACTTAATTTGTCTTATTCAGGAGTAAGAGTGCACGTAATAGGAGAGAATACCTCGCAATGGATCAACTCAGGCGCATCTGGCAGCGTAGACCTCCTTAGCTTGGTTAATATAAGCAAAGTCCTTGGGACTGTTTCAGTGCCTGCAAATAGCGAGATAGATATGCTAGCTTTCAACGTAACAAGTCTAAGCATATTCATCAACTCCACCAAGTATCTAGTGGCTGTGCCGAATGGCACAATAACTGTACATCTCCATGGCAAGGTAAACCAGTCCAGCAGCATAATAGCGGACTTCGAGCCAACAATAGTTACTATTGTTACGAACAGCTCCCAGCCGGTATTTGTGCTTGTACCTTCGGTCAAGGCTGTGATAATACCTGGCATAAGCCAAAGTGCAAAGACAGGCTACATACCAGTCAATACAACCGTAAAAAGAGCCCTTAAGCTAGTTGCCCCTAACATAAGCATAGTGAGCGCCTCTCTTGGCAGTGTCGGAAATGTGAGCCACGTAAGCGTGACAGTAAAAAACAATGCAAACCAGAGTATTGTTCTTAGGAACCTGCTAGTGTTCGGAGACGAAAATATGAGCATATACTTCAACCTCACCAGGGGAGTAATCATGCCCATGGGCGACGATGTGCGCGAGATGCCTCTAGGTGGTATGAGCACTAACACTTTCGGTGGGGCTTTTAACAGTTTCATTGCCAACATCTCTTCCGTTTCTCTGCCAACTCCTTCAGGCATGGGCAATGTCATCAAACACATGCCAATGCTTAGCCACGGAATGTTTGCCCTGAATGAAGCGGACCTGGAAGACATGGTCGATGAGGTGGAAACGCATCACGGATTTATGAACGCCACAGAGCTTGAGGATTTGTTCAAGAACATAACCCACAACAGCAGCCTTTCCATACCTGCTTTTGCCCACATGAACAACAGCGAGCTTGAAGAAATTCTGAACAAGACCGTCATAGACAGGAAAATGGAGATAGAGCACGAACACTTTAGAGTTCTTAATTTCCTGATAGCAAAGAACGGCTCCTTAGTGCTTCCTTTCTCGCAGTTCTCAGTAATGAACGCGTACTACGGAGGCGGCTATGTGCTAGGTGCAGGCAACACGATAACGCTTTCATTCAATGGCGAGATGACGCTAGGGAACAGCGACGTAGTGCTCACATTCGAAAACGGCCAGACGTATAGGCTGGTAGTTGGCGGTGAGCATGGCGCCCACACATCGATAAATATCACTGCCTCATAGCCTTTTTGAATATTGAAGTAAAAATTTGTTGTATACTGCTTTTTAATTTTTTAACAAGCAAAAGGTTAAAAAGTGGAGATAAGGGAAGGCCTTTCTTTTGATGATGTACTTCTCGTGCCTAAACGTAATACTTTTGGCTCTAGGAAGAACATAGAACTTAAAAGCCAGCTTACCAAGAAAATATGGCTTAATCTCCCCATAGTAAGTGCAAACATGGATACTGTTACCGAGGCAGAAATGGCAATAGCCATGGCAAATGCAGGCGGCATAGGCATAATCCACAGGTTTAATACAATCGATGAAGAGGTGGAGCAGGTAAGAAAGGTTAAGAGGAAAAGCTCATACATAATCAAGGATCCATATACCGTTACTCCTGATACAACTGTTGAGGAGATAAAGAAGCTAATAGAGGAGAAAGGGGTTTCAGGCTTCCCGGTAGTAAACGGCAGAAAGCTTGTAGGTATGGTTACACGTAGAGATGTCAAGTTTGCAGAACCTAGCAAGAAGGCAAAGGAGATTATGACCCCTAAAAAGGATCTTGTTGTGGCATATTCATACAAAAAACCTACTTCAAAAGACTTTATCGACCTTTTCAAGAAATACAAGATAGAGAAAATTCCAATAGTAGATAAGCATTTCAATCTTGTTGCTTTGGTGGCTGCAAAGGATATAGAGGGTCTTTCGAACGTACAGGTAAGTAAGAGCAAAGATGGAACCCTCCTTGTAGGCGCAGCAATAGGCACTAAAAATGACGCAGTAGAGCGTGCTAGAAGGCTTATAGATGCCGGCGCCGACGTTTTGGTGCTGGATGTGGCCCATGGCCACGCGGACTCTGTGATAGAGTTGCTCAAGAGGATAAAGAAGGAATTTGACATAGAGGTGATAGCAGGCAACGTGGCTACAAAGGAAGGAACTGAGGACTTGATAGCTGCAGGCGCTGATGCGGTCAAAGTAGGAATAGGCCCCGGCCACGTTTGTACCACAAGGCTTGTAGCTGGCGTAGGCGTGCCACAGCTGAGCGCAATAATGGATGCTTATTCCGCAGCAAAAGAATATGGCGTACCGATAATAGGAGATGGTGGCATAAATACCTCTGGCGACATAGTCAAAGCCTTGGCTGCAGGTGCATCTACGGTCATGATAGGAAGCCTGTTTGCAGGCACTGATGAAACGCCAGGATATCTAATAATAAGGAACAACAGAAAATTCAAGCTTTTCAGAGGAATGTCCTCGGTTTCAGCAAACATAAAGAAGAAGGAAATAGAAAACTCGTCTTTCGACCCTATAGAAATAGTTGGCGAAGGCATAGAGACCTTCGTGCCTTATAAAGGATCTGTAAGTGACATATTGGTGCAGCTTGCAAATGGAATCAGGTCTGGTCTCAGCTACTGCGGCGCAAGAAGCATAGATGAATTGAGGAAGAATGCTGAATTTGTAAAACTTGCCCCTGGAGGGAGAAAGGAAAGCTTTGAAAGGCCTATCGATTCTGAACTTTAAGAGCACAAACCAGGCACGATAAATTTCGTGTCGCTATTCAGCAAAACAATATAAGCCTTTAATTTTCAAATTCTTATGGGCCAGGGTGGCGGAATCTGGTAACGCGCTGGTCTTGAGCTTGCAAAGCTTCAAGAGCTGAAGAGTGATGCAAAAGAAAACCAGTGCCCCTTCGCGGGCTTTAGGGTTCGAATCCCTACCCTGGCGCATATCCTTTGTTGTTTTTGCTACGCTTTTATTCTATTTCATTAAAAGCCGGCGTGCCGATTGTGCAGTATTCCCTGCTGATTGCCAAATTTGCCTTGAACCCGCTGACGCCTTGTGCCAATTAGTGTCCCAGCCTAGAAATTACAAATATTTGTACCAGTTCAATTAGAAGTTCTATAGCTATCAGTAGAATTATAATAAACTCCAAAATATCGTTATCCTTCTCTCTGAGTTGTTCTATGACGAGCTCTTTTCTGGTAGAGAGCGTGCTGGCGTCTCTTGTAAGCGAGTCCTTGAGCTCGCCGAGCCTAAAGCTTGATGCGAAAAGCCCGTAAAGCCTTGAAAGGTACCATTCACCCATGCTGAAGACAGTGTTCTCAGCCCAGTTAAGCATATAGGTCATTTCATTTTCAAACTCGCTAAATGTCGTGTTAAGCCTTTCTGCCCTATTGCTAAGCAGCCTAGCCAAAAAGCTCATTCTCCCTATTTCGTTTACTTCCGTTGTAGTCTTCTGGATAAGTGTAGAAACCTTGTCCTTGTAGATTCTGAACTTGAGAAGCTGTACATTCGCTATCTCCGCCAGTATCAACTCGTAGTCGTATGCTCTGGATTTGTCTATAAGCACAGTTGCTTCCCAGCCAACGTAAAGCACATCATCATTGCCATAAGATATATTCTTTGAAAGGGTATAATTCAAAT
>JAGDXZ010000031.1 GCA_023270015.1 Microcaldota archaeon
CAGTATTTAACAAGAGCGGTGCCATAAACCAAACACCGATTAATATAGCAGGGCAAAACTGGACCATAATAAATGCAACATTGCCTACTCCCCTCACCGCCACTACAACGAAACCGGTGCAAGGAGGCACCTTGACACTCGCACAAGCTTTGACACCCATGACAACAGTAGTAGCTGGCAAATACCTTAACATAACGCATTCTAACTTCTCGATATACCTGCAAGATATAAGCCGCTTCGCTAACTCAACCGGAGTCGCGCCAGCATTAATACAAGTCCTTTACAAAGGAAGCGTTTTCGCAAACGCAACAATGTGGCCAGGTGAAACGAAGGAATTTTCAACAGCAGGACAGCACGTCTGGGTAAAGGTAAACCAGACAGCAGCAGGTGTTACTCTTACAACCAGATGGGCTCAAATGCAGGCCTTTACGAATGAGTACATCCTTTCTAGCGGTAACGCATACAACAAGACAACCAACCCAGGATGGAATGTTATATTAGACTGGGTAAACAGCACAGGCACAGGCAAAGGCACCAACCTGCAGAGCATAGTTATCTACAATACAACTCCAGTAGCAGATTTGCTACCTGGTCAAGCGTTCAACTTCTTAACCGACCCTGCAGTATGGAGCGTCAAGCTGGTTGGAGAATCGCAAACACCGAGCAATCTAGACTCACTAACAATCTCAACCTCGACAGTTCCTTCATTGACCTATCAGAACTGGGGAAGCACAACTGGCAAGTTTACTAACATAACCGAACCTGCACAATTACTTACTGTGCAAAGCCAGATACCTGGAGCATTCACACTGCCTTCAGGTGCTACAAATTCGACACTAACTTACGACTTAACGCCTTATGAGTTTGTACCCGGATCGACAAACAGCAACACATTGGTAAATGCAAACGTAATTTTCAACGACCCTGCAGTAAACACATATTCTTCTAGCTCACCTATAAGCTTCACAGTGACTGTTACTGGTTATAAAACGAATAGCAGCACATCTGCTTCAACAAGTTCAGTTACATTCAATGGTCTCTTGGGAGCTACTCAGCAATTGAGCTTACCTCTGCACAATGTAACAGGAATTACTTTGTCGCAAGCAATACCTGGAGCAAACGTAGTAGTAGAAGACAATGGCATAGTATTAGGCACGCTTTATCAGCCAACAGCAACAGGAAATGCACTAGAAGTAGGAGTAGTGTATCCTGTAGCTTCGCAGAAGTATCTAAGCGTTGAATTAGGAAACCCACTAAAAACAAGCTACAACCAGTACAATGGACAGCCTCTAGCCAACTTCACATTGACTTCGCTGCCTGTATCAAATTCAGCAACTGGTCAGCAGGCATTCTTCACCTACACAATGGAGGAATACCCAGTTCCTACCGCATACACCTACAATGACTTGCTAGGCTTTGAGATCAAGAATGCATCACTTGGCTCAATAAACCACTTCTTCGAACTCAACTACTCTCTAACCGGATCAGCAAACAACATGACATACGTATCAACACAAGGAAACAAAATTAACGCCCCTGAAGGATTCAGGACAGAAAAGGGAAGCGAAGTAGGAACAATAAGCCCATCATCGTTGACTGTAAGCCTTGCGAAGAACATAGACATGCTAGAAGTAGTAGTCGGACCAGTAAACGCGACAAAAGCACTTGTCCACAAGGAAATAGGGCCTTACAAGATAGGAGAAGCGATACCATCGCTGCCTAACGTGACAGTCGCCAACATAACGGCAACCTGCTCGTTCACAAAGGCATCTTGCCAGGTAACTGGTGAGAGCAACCTTACGGCAACACCTGTAGTAAACGGAGTGCCTGGAGTAACGACAGCACTAATACCTGTACCACTCAACACATCAAAGGTACCTCTTGCAGTACTAGACACAAACGCCAACACTTCAAAGACTCTTATAGTAATTGGAAGCAAGTTTGTCAATAGCATAGCTCAGCAGATATTTGCAAGCAACCCATCGCTCAACAGCACATTTAACACAAGCTCAGTAATAGTAAAGGCATTTGGAACAAACAGAATACTAGTAGCAGGATATACAGCAAACGAGACTGTGCAGGCAGGAGACGAATTCATATCAGACTTGTTGCAGTACGCAAGCACTCACTGATTTGAGGCTTCGGTTTTAGAAAAGCCCTTTTTGGGCTTTTCTTTTATTTTATGTTTTGATTTTTATAACACTCTTCCTTTTAGCCGCTTCGTGTTTTTGCAATCTTTGTGCAGAATTAATAAAATCTGCTTTCAAAGCGCAAAAGTAATAAGAAGCATCAGGATTAGGTCTTAACAGTTAAATCTGTCCGCCTTGTTTGACGTAGTAATAGCGTCGATATGTTGCCTGGAAAGTAAGCTTTTTAGGAAGTCTTGCTATTTTATGTGTTTGACGGTACTGCCTGCGGAACTTCCCGTTCTTCTTCTTTATTTCCTTCTTCTCTTTTCCCGCTTCTGATTTTGTAGGCGCTTGCAAAAGCAAGGTATCTTTTCTTGTCCTCCTCTATGTTGCGCATTATTATTTCATCAAGCTCTTCCTCGCTTATTCCTAGATGTATCGACAAAGCAGGAACAAGCTTTTTATGGTAATACTCCTCTATTACCCTTTCAAGCTTCTCTTCCTCCTTTTCCTTGAGATCCTTCAAATAATTCTCTGCGTGTTTAATAAATTCCATGCTTAAGGGCTTAGAAACCACTTGAAGACCTAGGCTTGTTGCTTTTGCCACAAGGCTTGAAGTTACCTGCGCGCTAAAATCAGACAACATTTTTCTTTCATCTTCTGTAATGTTCTGGTCTTTGCTAAGTACCGAAACGAGGGCCACGAAATCAAATACTGCTGCGTCTGCTACGAGTATCGACTTTCTGTCAGATGCTTTCATGTTTTCTATTTTCTCTTTGGCGGCTTTCATGTGTTTTTCTACGACTTCAATTAGCTCCTGGCTAGCTTCTTCCTCAGCAACTTCTTTTGCTCCTGGTGGCATCTTCTGCTCAGCGTTCGTGTGTTTCATTATGCTTTCAGGAGTCTCTTTTCCTTCTTCCAATTTTTTAAGCGCCTCCGTGTTTGTTAATTCGCTCATTTCACTATACAACAAGCTGAAAGGCTCGGCTTCCACTGCGTGTTGCAATGTTTTGAGGTAATCAAGAACTCTTTGCTTGTCTGCCTTATTTGCGAACTCTAACACTTCTTTTTTTGTCAAAGCGCCAGGTATGAAATTGGGATCAAATTCAGCTGCATCTACTTCTCCTTCGTTTTTGAATACCCACTGTATTTTTTCTTGTCTTTCTAAAACGCTTGAGACAAGGACAGCCCATGATTTTACAACTTCCTTGTCGGCGTTTTTCATAAAATCAATGATCTCTTCAGTCTTTTCCTGCTTTTCTGCCTGAGGCAGTTTTTCAACATATTTCATCACGTTGCCCACTTCTTTTATTACTGCGCTATCTGTAAACTTGTCTAATATTTCGAAAACAGCGGATAGGGTATAAGAATTTGAATCTTTGGCCACTTGCTGCATAGCCTTAAAATAGCTAATAACTACTTGTTTGTCCCCGGTTTTGGCAAACTCCAATGCCTCTTTTCTTGTAAGAGTGTCGATAAACGTCCCGAGATCCAAGCCCTTTAATTCAATCTGTCTTTCTTTCAAGCTGTGTATCGTGTCACTCCACGCCTGCACAACTTCATTGTCAGTGTCTTTGATAAAGTCTAAAACTTCGTCCTTCTTTTCCTTATGCACTTCAAGATATTGTTTTAGCACATCATTGTTTTTTAGCAAAGTATCTAGAAAATCGTTTGCATTTACAGTTTTAGGCATTCAAAACACCAGTAATATATACGCGCTTTTTCTTTATAAAGATTGTTATTAAAAGGAAAAGAACAGCTAAAGGACTAAGCCCTGATGGAGGCACAGGGAATCGAACCCAGACCTTCACCGTGTAAGGGTGACGTCCTACCATTAGACTATGCCTCCTTTTTGTGCCTTTCGCAGAACTTTATTATTTTATTGATTGTTTGTGTTAAAATATTTTTCGGAGCGAGCGCGACAAGCCTGACATGGCCTTCGGCTCCGAATCCACTCCCTCTTGTTATTTGTATGCCTTCTTCCTTCAAGAGGCTTATTACAAAATCCTTGTCGTTTTTGAATTTCATCTTTTCAAGATAAACTTTAGGGAATAGGTAAAAGGCGCCCTTAGGCTCGACAGCGTGCATGAACTTGCTTTCGTTTACAATCTTTGTAGCCAAATTTACCCTCTCCTCTATCTCTTTAACCATTTCCTTCATTGCCTTTTCATGGGCTTTTGTATTGTTCAAAGAATCGGCAAAGGCATATTGCGCTGGCACGTTTGCTGAAAGCCTTGCCTCCGCATAGTCTGCCAGCTTGTCCCTTATAAGCATGGACTTTTCATCTTGCTCAGGTATTAGCATGTACCCGAGTCTAAAGCCTGTGGCGTCGTATGACTTTGAAGCTCCGTTAAGTATTATGTGAGGTACGCCCTTGGCCAACTCCGCTATGCTTGTGAATTTTGCATTGTTGAATACGATCTCGTCATATATCTCATCGCTTATTATCAGGATGTCATATTCGTTTGCAAGTTTTACAAGCTCCTCAAGAACCTTCCTGTCTAGCACAGTGCCCGTTGGATTGTTGGGGTTTGTAACGAGCAGGTATTTTGGCCTTCTTCTTGCTTCCTTCTTTATAGTCTTTTCAAGCTTTTCAACGTCCACATTCCAAGACAAATGCTCGTAATAGTTCTCGAACAGGGGTATGCCACCGTTCTCCCGCATGTAGATCATGTAAAGTGGGTAATAGGGCCTGAAAAGTATCCCTTTGTTCCCTGGGTCGAGCAGTGCTGCATTTACGAAATCTATGCCCTCGGAGACTCCCTGCGTTATTATGACATTATCTTCGTTAACATCGATATTGTACATTCTTTTGTATCTTTCAGCAACGGCCTCTCTCAACTCCTTTACCCCTATGCCAAGCGCATAGCTCGTCTTTCTTTCTTTCAGCGCCCTTATATACGCCTCTATTATGTACTCTGGCGTCTTGAAATATTTAGGAGGGTCTCCGGCGCTCAGCTTCAGTATTTGCTTGCCTTCTTTCTCAAGTTTTTCAGCAAGTGTATCCTCCTCGTCTATCGGATTGAACACATTCGCGCTTTTCTTAGACAATATCCCCATCTACTCAGCCTGCAATCTTTTCTTTACATGCTTAAGCGCTATAAAAGAATCCCTTTCCATTTCGTCTATCCTCATTTGAATATATCTCTCTTCATTTTTCATTTTAGGTATTACTACATTGTCTAAAGTATTTATTTGCCTTTTAGTCTTCTCGATTTCAAGCACTACAACTCTTAGCCCGTGCTCAAGCTCGGCCGTGTCTATAAGAGCCTGAAGGGCTTCTGTATATATTCCATTTATCTCGTCTACTGCAAGGCTGGCTCCAAAAGGTATTGGCGTTTTTTCATTTGCCTGCTGCTCTTTCCTTACCTGACTTATTTCAGGAACCTTTACCCCCATCACATTCTTTATTTCTATTTGTACAGGGTTAGATTCCTTCATAAAATACGCCATTTGGCTCAATTCAAAGTTGCCAATGTAGGCGTTCGCCAGTATTGTGGCCTTGTAGCCCTTTTGCAATATCTGCACTAACTCTCTTCTCCTTCTTCTCGGCTCTGAAATCAAGGCAAGAAATTCGTTCACGAGCGCCTTTCTCTTCCTGTCCAATATGCCCCTGCCTTTGTTTGCGGTTTCGAGCTTCTTTCTCAGCAACAGAAGATTTGCCCTTGTAGGGTTTAATGTCATGCGCTCACTCATTTGCCTTTTTCCTGTAGTACTTGTTTATGAATTCCTGCTTAATCCTTGTCAATTCGGTTTCCGGCAAAGTGCTTAGAAGATCCCATCCAATATCGAGCGTTTGCTCGAAAGTCCTTGCCTCGTAGAGCCCTTGCCTTATGAACCTATTTTCAAACATGTCTCCAAAATCCAGGTAAAGCCTTTCGTCTTCGCTCAATGCTTCTTTGCCTATTATTGTGCTTATGTCCCGCACCTCTTGAGCCCTTGCATAGGCTCCGTACAGTTGGTCTGCCACGTTCTTATGGTCTTCTCTTGTCTTTCCTTCGCCTATTCCATTGTTCATGAGCCTCGAAAGGGAGCTTAGAACCTGTATGGGCGGGTATATGCCCTTGTTTGCAAGCTCTCTACTCAGGAATATCTGTCCTTCTGTTATGTAGCCGGTAAGGTCTGGTATTGGGTGAGTGACATCGTCTCCAGGCATTGTGACTACATTCAGTTGGGTTATGCTGCCCTTCTTGTTTCTTATTACTCCTGCGCGCTCGTAGATGCTTGCCAAGTCAGTGTACATGTAGCCTGGGTAGCCTCTTCTTCCTGGCACTTCCTCCCTTGCGCTGGATATCTCTCTGAGCGTTTCTGCGTATTGTGTCATGTCATCGAGTATAACAAGCACATGCATGTTCTGCTCAAACGCCAAGTACTCGGCTTCTGTGAGTGCAAGCCTTGGAGTTAATATACGCTCTATGCTTGGATCACTGGCCAAGTTCAAAAACATAACAGTCCTATCAGCCGCGCCGCTTTTTCTTATTTCCTTCATGAAGAAGGCAGCATCATCGTAGGTTATGCCTATTCCTGCAAATATCACTGTGAATTCCTGCTCCTTGCCCTTGACAGATGCTTGCCTTGTTATTTGCGCTGCAAGGAGGTTGTGCGGCAGGCCAGCGCCTGAAAACAGCGGAAGCTTTTGGCCTCTAAGAAGGGTGTTGAGTCCATCTATTGCAGAGATGCCTGTTTCTATGGCCTCGCTCGGCCACGCCCTTGCGTTTGGGTTTATAGGCATGCCGTTTATGTCTCTCTTCTCGTCAAACGCCACTTTTTCGCTGCCAATGGGCTTGCCTTGGCCGTTGAACACTTTGCCAAGCATGTCTGTGCCCACGCCTGCCTTGTAAGTTTCCCCGAGAAATGTCACGCTTGTCGTTTTGATGTTTATGCCCTCTGTCGCGCCGAATACCTGCACAACAGCGTAGGTGTCGGTAGTGTCGAGAACTTGGCCGAGCTTTTCTTCCCCGTTCTCAAGCCTTATCCTCACTATTTCGTTGTATGCTGCGTTTCTTACCTTCTCTACCACAATCAACGGGCCATAAGCCCTTTGCAGTGTGTTGTATGTTATCTCAAATCTCATGCTATCACCTTTGCGAAGCCGCCGCCTGTAGGGTTTGCTCCTGCTTTCTTATCAGCTCGCTTATCTCTTTCTCAATTTCCTCGTTTATTTTCTTTGCCGCTTCAACAATTTCGCTTTCCTTTACTTCTTTCATTCTTGCAATTTCATGTCTGCAATTGGTGCCTATAATCTGCTCAGTGGGCACGCCCTTTTCAGTGGCTTCCATTCCTTTTTTAGCAAAATGAAGCATCGTAGAGAGCATGAGGTTCTGCTTGTTTAGGCTTGTATAGGTATCTATGTCATCATAAGCGTTTTGCCTTAGGAAGTCCTCTCTTAGCATCTTTCCTATTTCCAATACAATTCTTTGCTGGTTCGGCAGCGCCTCTTCGCCAACAAGCTGGACAATGTCCCTTAGGTCTGCTTCTTGCTGGAGAAGCTTTAGCGCCTCTTCCCTGTTCCTTAGCCATTCCTCTCCTATTTTCTCCTTGTACCACGGCTCTAGCATGTCAAGGTAGAGGGAATAGCTGTTAAGCCAATTTATTGCAGGGAAGTGCCTAGAGCTTGCCAGCGCAGCGTCAAGAGACCAGAATGTCTTTACTATTTTGAGAGTGCCCTGCGTTACAGGCTCGGTAAGGTCGCCTCCTGGAGGAGATACCGCACCTATTATTGTCACTGCGCCAACCTTGCCAGAAAGCGTCTCTACCTTTCCTGCCCTCTCGTAAAATTCTGCAAGCCTTCTAGGAAGATATGCTGGATATCCTTCTTCCCCAGGCATCTCCTCAAGCCTTGTAGAAATCTCTCTCATCGCCTCAGCCCATCTTGAAGTTGAGTCTGCCATTACAGCGACGCTGTAGCCCATGTCCCTGAAATATTCTGCAATTGCGACAGATGTGAAAATGCTGGCCTCTCTTGCAGCCACTGGCATGTTGCTTGTGTTGGCTATGAGCACAGTCCTGCTCATCAGCGGTTCGTTTGTCCTAGGGTCCTTAAGCTCTGGAAACTCTGTCAACACCTCTGCCATCTCGTTTCCGCGTTCGCCTGCACCGCAGTATACTATGATGTTTGCATCGCTCCATTTCGCAAGCTGGTGCTGCGTTACTGTCTTGCCGCTTCCAAACGGGCCTGGAATTGCTGCAGTGCCTCCCTTGCCCACAGGGAAGAAGGTATCGATGACCCTTTGCCCTGTAATGAGAGGCTCTGTTATGTCTATTCTCCGCCTTACCTTTGCAGGCCTTCTCACAGGCCTTGTCTGCATCATGCTTATGCTTGCCTCTTTGCCGTCGGCCTTTTTTATCGTTGCAATAGGCTCTGTTATCGTGTAGCTGCCTTCCTTTATGCTCTCTATTTTTCCACCAAGGCCGTAAGGAACGAGTATATAGTGCCTGACAAGCTTAGTCTCGTCTACATAGCCAATTGCCTCTCCCTCTTTTACCTCGCTTCCCTTCTTTGCAATAGGTACAAATTTCCACTTCGCTTTCCTGTCCAAGCTAAGTATGTTCACCCCTCTTGCTATGAATGCCCCTGTCTTCTTCTCTATTTCCTCAAGGGGCCTTTGCAGGCCATCGAAGATTTTGCCAACTATGCCAGGCCCGAGCTCCACAGATAGAGGCATGCCAAGGGACTTTACAGGCTCCCCAGGCCTTATGCCCGATGTGTCCTCGTAGACCTGCACTATTGCCCTATCTCCTCTGAGCTGTATTATCTCACCGATAAGCCCGAGCTCTCCTACCTTGACAACGTCGTACATGCTGCTTCCAAGCATTTCCTTTGCAACAACCAAAGGTCCAGTAATTCTCTCAATCTTTCCCACAATATCACCTTTCCAGGTCTATTCCTATAGCCCTTATTATGAGCTTCCTAAGCATGTCTTCGCCAGCCTCTTCGCCGTATTCAGGCAAGTCAACAACCATCGGCAAGGTGCTGGTCTCTATCATTCTCCTTAGCTCCTTGTCAGCAATTCCCTTTATGAATCTGCTCGACACTCCTATAATTCCTATGTCCTCTCTTGCAAGGAGCTTCTTTATGAGCGTCTCTGCCTCTTCCTGCTTCTCCACTACATAGGCCTCTTCTACGCCGGCGAGCTCGAAGCCCGTGCACAAGGCTTCATTGCCGATTATTGCAATCTTGTACTGCATGTTTACGCCCTCTCTGGCAGCAGCATGCCCAGCTCCTCTTCGCTGAGCCCGTATTGCTTGCCCTTGAGCATTATTCTTATTCTAAGCGCCTCAAGCTCCTTGGCATAGGCATAGCCGACCAGGGTTGCGAATGAAAGCACAGTGCTCGCCAAAGCAACGCTCTTCCTCAATAGCGCATTGTTCATTCCTATCTCCGCCTGCGCCAATATTCCTGTCTTTTTCCAGTTTGCAATTCCTTCTGCAAGGCCTTCTATGCCCAAGCCTTCAGCAAGCTCCTCCACATTCTTCGCCTTTGCATAAGCTTCTTTCATTGTCTCGATGGTCAGCATGCCATATGGCACTATGTTTTTCTCTATCGCCTCAAAGCTAAGGCCCACGAGCTTCGACCTTATCAGCGTTATCGCATTTTGCATGTCTACGCTTGTCCTCAGTATGCGCATTGCCTTCTGGTCTTCAGCAAAAAGCTTCATGGAGCTTGTGGCAAGAAGCATAAGCAAGCCATAGTCTAGCGCATTTATGGCATCAATAGCATTGCGGGTTTTTTCGTAAGCTGCCCTAGCATCGTCTATGACCGGCCTGAGCGTGTGAGTGGCTTTCGATGCGAAGAAGCCGAGAAGGTCTGAAATGTCCTTTTTCTCCATTGCCTCTTTTATTATCTCTGCTTTGAACGGGCCTCTGTCAATGACATAAGCTGCGATGCTCTCGTAGCTGAGCTGCCTCTCCTTTGCTTCTATTGCAAGCTTTATGTTTGCAAAATCCCATTTTGCTGCGAGCATGCGCATAATTGCTTTGTGCCTTTCAGGGGTAAGCCTTACAAGCTTCTCCATCTTCTCTGCTATGTTCTTGCTTATTGCGAAATCTATTAGCTCGGCCTTTGCGCTAGTGCCCCCGAACTCTATGAGGTTTTGCTTGTAGTCAGTGTTGTAGAGTATGCTTATCATCTCTTCAGCGTCTTTGGCCTTTTGCAGCTTCTGCATGGTCTCTGCGTCGATAAGCCTGGCCTTCATGGCCTTGACCCTCGTGTTGGCATAGCCATACTCAACGACGTGTGTCATATTCCAGCACGCTTCTTAAGCTCCTTGTAAACCCTGCTTTCTATCTCGTCGCTGTACTGCTTTGCTATCTCTGCAGCAGACACATGCAGGTATATTTTGCCATCGGCCGACTTGAGCAAGAGCTCATAGGGCTCAGCATCTTTTGCCTCTACCTCTATGCCGAGCTTTTGCAAAACAGGCTTATACTTTGCGCTTGCTATTGCCTTTGCGCCGCCCTCTGGATTTGCCTCTGCAAACGCCTTTGCTGCTTGCTCGACTATCTTGTCGAATCTTTTCCTGCTTGCCTGCTCGACAAGCTTTGCTACCTTCTTTGCCTCTGCCTCTGTGGCCTTGTCAAGGGCTTCGCTAAGGATTGCCTTCTCGCTCGCCCTTATCTCCTGCTCTATTTCTTGCCTCTTTTCCTTGTTGCTTGCATCGCGCTTGGCTGCAAGCTCTTTTGCCTGCTTCTCAGCATCTTCCTTTGCCTTTGCCAATATTTCCTGCGCCTGCTTTTCCGCATTTGCTATTATCTCCTGTGCCTGCCTCTCTGCCTCTTTCCTTATTTTCTCTATTATGTCTTTTACGGGCATATAGGTCATTTGGCAAGCTCGCGCAAGCTCATATCAGGCCTGCTGCAAGCATTATCAGTATTGCTATCACGAACCCGAAGATTACTAGGGTCTCTGGTATTACCAGGAACAAAAGCACTTGGCCTGTAGATTCTGGCTTTTCAGCAAGCAAGCCCATGCCTGCAGAACCGATGCCTTCTTGAGCAAGGCCCGTGCCTATTGCTCCGCCAAGTATTGCCAAACCAGCTCCTATTGCCGCTATTGCCGATTCCAATCCTATCATTTTACCACTTTTTCTTCTTTTGTAAGCATGCGCTTATACGCGAAAGGCTTGAATACTATGCCTCCGCCAGTGTAGAATTTTGTGAAGAACTCAACAATGTTAAGCCTGACACCTTGCACAATTCCCTCGAATATGGAAACGATCATGTTGAGGGTATGAAGCACAAGGAATGCGATGACAAGAAGCACAAACACCAATATGCCGTGTGCAAGCGTCGGCGTAAAAGCCAAGTCGATAAGGTATGCAATCATCACGCTTGTCAGGCCAAAGCCCATAAGCCTTGTGTAGCTTAGCGTGTGCGTGAGCAAAGACATGGCCTCTGAGCCCTCGCTTCCTCCAAGCACTATTGTGGCGACAAACAAGACAAGCGTCGATATGCCTGTAAGCATGTTTATTCCTTTTTCGAACCCTCCGAAGAAGGCGCCGTATGTGAACAATGCGCCAAGCACAATTGCCCCTATGCTTGTCAGCTTGCTATATGCCTTTAGCTTTTCACCATGCCTGTACTTGTTAACAAAGCCGAACGAAAGGCCTATGATAAGCTCTGCAATGCCGAGAAGTATGCTTGCAAGCATGAAAGAGGTCACGTTCTTTACCCAGTCTATGCCCCTGAAAGGCAAGAAGTACTGGTCTAGCTGAAGTCCAAAGTACTGGTTTGTCAATATGCCGAAGAGAATTGCAGGTATTGTGCCAAGCTGCCAAACCTTTGCAGCGTTGTATGTCATGCCCTCCGGGTTCGTAACCTTAGTAACCCAGGTAGCGAGTATTAGCGAAAGTATTCCATAGCCAACGTCGCTGACCATGAAGCCGTAAAAGATGAGGAATGCAAAGATGAACACCCATGTCGGGTCTATCTCGTCGCTTCTCGGCGGTGAGAAGAACACCATTGCAAAGTCGAAAGGCTTGAGGAGCTTAGGCCTGTTTAGCAGAGTAGGCGCAAGCTCGTCGCTGGCAATGGGCTCCATAGCGATTTTGCCTTTTGTTTCTTTTTTCAGCATTTCTTCCAGCTTGTCAAGCTTTTTCTTTGGCACCCAGCCTTCTATTATGCTTGTCTTCTCGGTTTTCTTGAAGTTGGAGCTGGCATTGGCCCTGTCAAGCTCTATGTGGAGCATCTCTGCATAGGCAGCCAGCTTTGCATAATGCCCCTTTGCAATTTTCTCAAGCTTTGCTTTCAGCATTGACCTTTCTTCCTCGTTTTCTTCAAGGGCCTGCTTGAGCTTCCTTGCAAGCTGCCTTGCTTGCATGTCTTCCTGCAAATACTTGTTGTCAAGGTTTAGTTCCTTTGCGGCACCTTGCCTTATTGCAGAATAAAGGCTGCTGAGCGCCTTCTCTGCCTCTTCGCTCTTGTCTGATGCAATTGCAAAGAACACCTCCTTCCCGTTGCTGCATTCTTGCAGTGCAACGCCCCTTGTTCCATGCAGGCTTGCAAGCAAAGGCTCTAGCTTCTTGGCTTCGCCGGCATAGCAGGCTATGCTCGCCTTTGTGCTCCTCAGCCTGCTCAGGTTTATGCTTGTGCAGCTAAAGCCGCTGGCGATGTAGAGCGCCTCTTCAAGCTCCTGCTTGCTCTCTTCGAGCATGCTCAGTCTATTTGCTATGTCGTAAATTTCTTGCACTACTTTCTCCTTGCCCAGCACCTTTACAAGCTTCTCAGCAGGCAGGTGCTCGAACCTTCCCTCTATTTTCTTTGGCTTGGGCAATATCGCCAAAGCCCCTTCAACCCTTACAAGCAGCTCGTAAAGCTGGGTTGCGTATGCAAGCGGCGAATCGTCTACAAGGCTCAGCTTGCTTTTCCTGAAGTCTAAATAGCCGAACTTGTGCAAGGCTTTGATGACGCGCGGCTTGTCCTCTGCCAAGAAAATAATTCTCAGCTTTTGCATAGGCTCTGTTTCAAACATAAGCATCAATCAAGTGCAAGCTTCTCTATCTGCTTTGCAATTTCCTCCATAGCAGTTTTTGGCAAGCTTAGCCTTTTTATCTTCTCAGCCCTTTTCCTTGCTAGCTTGAGCCTTTTTTCCTTCTCAGCATTGGCCTCTTCTTCAAGCCGCTTAGCCTGCTCCTCTGCTCTTTTAGCCTCTTTTTCAAGGGCTTCTTTTACTAGCTTGTCAGCTAGCTCCTTGGCTTTTGCTATCTTCTCAGCACCTTTCTTCTGCGCTTCCTCGACGATCTTCTTAGCCTGCTCCTCTGCTTTTTGTATTTCGTCTATGCTGGGCTCATTATTCAGGAAACCACCAAATTATTTCTCAGCTATATTTATAAAAGGTTTTGGTCCTTAGTCCTTAGTCTTCAGCCTTGGCCTTTTCCTTTGTTATTTCTTTTGCAGCTTGGATGCGTCTGCCTCTTGTAATGCTGCTCTGGCATATGTCATTAAGCACGCATCTTTCGCATTCCTTCTTTCTGGCTTTGCACGTATCCCTGCCCAATGCTATCAAAGCGTTTGACACGTTGCCCCATTCCCTTTTTGGGAAAAGGCTCATGAGGTCTTTCTCTATCTCCTCAGGCTTTTTGCTTTTTGTAAGGCCTAGCCTATAGGCAGTTGTTTTAACATGTGTGTCTACTGCTATGCCTTCGTTTATCCCGAATCCTTCATGCAGGATTACATTTGCCACTTTTCTGCCTATTCCTGGAAGCGCAGTCAATTCCTTCATGCTCTTCGGCACTCTGCCATTGTACTGTTCAATAATTATCTTGCTTGCTAGCTTGAGGTGCTTTGCTTTGGTTTTGTAGTAGTTTAAGCCACTGAGATATTTCTGCAAAGTCTTTGTGCTAGCATTCGCGTAGTCTTTGAAGGTCGAAAAACGCGCAAATAGTTCGCTTGTTACCTTGTTTGTTTGGGTATCTGTGCATTGCGGCGAGAGCAATGCAGCAACAAATAGCTGAGTGAGGTTAGAGTAGTTAAGGTGTGTATGCAGCTCGCTCTTGTATTTTCTTTTTAGCCTTTCAAGTATCTTTTTCGCATAGCCCTTTTTTGCGGATTCTGTTTCTTCCAAGCTTCCACTCTGATAAGCCAAGAAATAGCCTCATGCAGCGCTAAACTTTTGCATTATCTATACATATCATAAACTTTAAATTTCTGTAATTCAAACAGGTATAAGGAATTGTGCATGGGAATGCGGCAACTTGTGCTGATTTTGCTTTCGTTGTTCTTCATTTCTAATTTAGCGAAGGCTGCGATTACGACCCCTTCCGGTGTCGAATACTATGTGCCAGTAAGCCTCGCCTACAACTCGCTTGCGACATATCCCAACCCATTCCAGCAGATGATAACGGTAAACGCGCTAAACTACACGAGCTATATTGCCTACAACGGCAACCTTGCCAACTTCGAGTTCTTCTATGCCAATGGCACCACGATACCTGCATGGATTGAGAGCAACAACAGCAATACGCTGACAATATGGGCAAAGGTTTCAAACACAATCTTTGCGAACGGCGCCAACACAATTTATTTAGGCTTTGCCAGCAAGACAACAAACCTGCTCTCAAGCTCAGGCACAACAGGCATAGGCGAAGCCCCACAGCTCAGCTCAACCTATGCAGAGTATG
>JAGDXZ010000033.1 GCA_023270015.1 Microcaldota archaeon
CTAAAAGCAACAAATAGAAAAGATTTATAAATGATAAAAATAATAAACTACTACGACGCTTCCTTTTTTATGAGGCGTTATTGATGAGAAGAGGTTCTTTAGAATTTTGGCCACATAGACGAGCAAAGAAGCTCATGCCTAGAGTTAGGCATTGGCCTGCGTCTACTGCAGCAGTGCCTTTAGGCATAGTGGGTTTCAAGGCAGGAATGACGCACATTATGCATGTTGATACTACTGAAAGCCCGTCTAAGGGAACAGAGGTAATGGCCCCTGTTACTGTAATAGAAGTTCCGAATATTGTTGTATATGGTATAAGGTTTTATTCTACAGACGACTATTCTTATGAAAAGCCGATTCTTGAAGTGTTTGATAAGCAATCTGCTGCAAATGTAGGAATCAAAAACCCAAAGCACACAAGTCTTGATGATGCGTCGAAGGCAGAGTTTTCAGACTTGACCCTTCTAGCTTATGTCAATCCTGAAGGCGTAGGTTTTGGAATAAAGAAGAGGCTTAGGTTTGAGATTCCACTAGGTGGAAAGAAAGAAGAAAAGCTAGAGGTTGCAAAGAAGCTCCTAGGAAAAGAAGTCAAGCTTGCAGACGCGTTTAAGCCTGGTGAGTATGTAGATGTTACTGGGATAACAAAAGGCAAAGGATGGCAAGGCCCTATAAAGCGTTTTGGCGTTTCTAGACAATTCCACAAGGCTACTGGAAAGGTAAGGCACGTCGGTACTTTGGGCCCATGGCATCCTCCAAAAGTCCTCTACTCAGTGCCTATGGCAGGCCATATGGGCCACAATTACAGGACTGAGCTGAACAAAAGAATAATGAAAATAGGAAGTGCTAACGAAGCTAAGAACATAAGCGTGGCTGGCGGATTTCCGCATTATGGCGAAGTAAGACATGACTTTATGCTTGTATACGGCTCGGTGCCAGGCACGCCAGGAATGCTGCTTAGGATAAGAAAGGCTCTAAGGCCTACAAAGCCAGTAAGCGAGCCAAAGATTACTTACGTCTCTACAAGTTCAAAAATAGGTGCATAAAATGGAAGCTGACGTTTATGATGTTCAGGGCAACGTAGTAGGCAAGGTTAGCCTACCTGCTATTTTTTCTTCTAGCTTGCAGTACAGCACAGACCTTGTGCTTCGTGCCCTGCTTTCTGAGCAAAGCCGGAATTATCAGCCGCAAGGCAGGGACCCACTTGCCGGATTGCGAACCTCTGCCACTTACGTAGGCAGGTACAACACCTACAGAACCCTTAGGCACATGGGAGTAGCAATAAGGCCTAGGCAAAAGCTTGCAAAAGGGGCAATGGGAGAGGTAAGAAGGATACCTTCAGCAAGAAAGGGCAGGCGAGCTCATCCTTCAAAGGTTGAGAAAAAGATTGTGGAAAAGATAAACAAAAAAGAGTACAACAAAGCCATTGCCATGGCTATTGCCGCAACCGCCAATGCCAACGAGGTTGCAAAGAGGCACATATTCAAGAACAAGCTGCCTATTGTAGTAAGCGATGATGTGGAAAAGCTTAGCAAAACAAAAGACGTGCTAAATTTGCTATTTAAGCTCGGCTTGAAGGAAGACATCGAGAAATCGCACGAGCCCAGGCTTAGGAAAGGGCTTAGGCGCTCGGCTAGGAGAAGGCACTTCAGGTATAGTGTATTGCTTGTAGCAAAAGATGCTAGCAAGCTTGAGAAGGCAGGAAGGAACATACCTGGCGTTGATGTAGCAAGCGTGGACAAGCTTAACATAAGCCTGCTTGCGCCTGGCGGCATGCCAAGGCTTGTGGTTTGGACAAAGGGTGCAATAGAGAGCGTGAAGGTGTAATTATGGAGTTTCTTCTTTACCCTGTAGCTACAGAAAAGGCAATAAATATGATTGAGAAAAATAATGTTATAACCTATGTCGTAAGGCTTGATGCAACAAGCAAGCAAGTCAAGGATGAATTCGAAAAGGCATTCAACGTCAAGGTTGAAAAGGTGAACCTTGCAATCTCGCCTACAAACGTCAAGAAGGCGTACATAAAGCTCGGCAAGGAGTACAAGGCCAGCGACATAGCGTTGAAGCTTAAGTTGGTGTAAGAATGGGCAAGAGGCTAAAGCAGCAAAGAAGAGGAAAAGGAAGCAATGCGTATACAAAGCCGCCTAAGAGCGGGAAGGTAGATGCAGCCCTGCCCATACTTGACAAGTCAACAACCCTTAGAGGAGAAGTTACCGAATTTATCGACAATCCTCTTCACACCGCTCCACTAATGCGCGTTGTCTATGATACAGGCTATTCAAGCATCCTCATAGCGCCTGAAGGCATAATGCTTGGCAGCAAGGTTGAAGCTGGGGAGCAGGCAGGCATAGGTATCGGCAACGTGCTCCCTCTTAGGAACATTGCAGATGGAATTTATGTATGCAATATAGAGCTTAGGCCTGGCGATGGCGGCAAGCTGGCAAGGTCTTGCGGTGCCTATGCCACAATAATCTCTCATTCTGGCGATACTGTAACGCTTATGCTTCCTTCAAAAAAGACCGTAGAGCTGAGCGCCGATTGCAGGGCAGAGATAGGAGTGGCAGCAGGAGGCGGCGCGGTGACAGAGCCTATAATGAAGGCAGGAAAGAACTACTACATAATGCACGCAGTAAACGCAAAATGGCCTGTCAACCGAGGAGTCAAGATGAATCCTGTAGACCATCCATTCGGTGGCAAGCAGCACCACAAAGGCTATTCCTCAATGGTTTCGCGTAATGCGCCGCCTGGAGCTAAGGTAGGCCACATTGCCGCAAGGCGCGTAGGCAGAAAGAAGCGTGGTTGAAATGGCAAAGCAGTTCTCATATAGGGGCAAGACGCTTGAGGAATTGCAGGCAATGAGCATTGCGGACTTTGCAAAGCTTCTTAATGCTAGAGAAAGAAGGGCTGTGCTCAGGCAAGGAACAGACTACAAGCTTTTGCTAAAGAAAATAGAAAAGGCAAGGAAGCTTGGCAAAAAGATAAGGACCCATGTGCGCGAAGCGGTAATACTGCCATCTTGGGTAGGATTAACCTTTGGCGTGCATGACGGCAAGGAGTTCAAAGAAATAACCATAACGCCAGAGATGATAGGCCACAGGCTTGGTGAGTTTGCTTATACTACTAAGAGGGTGCAGCACTCTGCGCCTGGCATTAGGGCTACGCGTGGAAGCAAGTTCTTAGCGGTGAAATGATGCATAAGTACTCTTTCCCTGTTGACGACACAATGGCTGTTGCTCAGGCATACGATGTCAACGCCAGCTACAAGGATCTTTGCATAGTGTGCGATGCGATAAGGCACAAGAAGGTAAACGAGGCGATGGCAATACTCGATGGCGTAATAAGCAAAAAGAAGCCTATTCTGTTCAGGCGATTCAACAAGCACATGGGTGCAAGGCACGAGCTTCATGGCAGAAAGGGCGGCTATCCTGTTGTTGCTGCCAAAGAGGTTAAGAAAGTATTGCAGAATGCAATTGCAAATGCCGAGTTAAAGGCCATAGATCCTGATGGTGCGATTGTGCTCTACGCTTCTGCAAACAAGACAAGGATAGAGAGGCGTTTGCCTTCCAAAGGAAGCCTTTCTTGGGGAAGAGGCATGTATGGCTTTGCTGCCAGGGTGCACAGCGACATAGAATATGCGAAGATAGAGCTTGCCATAGCAATGCCTGAGGAAATCAAGGCGAGCACAAGCAAAAAGACAAGCGAGGCCAAGGAGCAGAAAGGTAAGGCTGAGAAGGAGAATGAACAGAAGGCAGAAGCCAAAGGCGTAGAAAAGCAGGATAAGCAAAAAGAAAAAAAGAAAGAGACAAGCGGAGCAGGAAAGGCCATCGAGGGCAATGTCCAGAGTGGTGAGAAAGCATGATAGAGAGAAAATTTGTTGAAGACATGCTGATAAAGGCAGAGGTTAGCAAATACCTAGAGAATGCTTTGAGCAAGGCAGGCTTTTCAGATGTGGAGATACAAAAGACGCCCATGCTCACAAGGATTACTGTTTGGGTTACAAACCCAGGCAGAGTAATAGGCAGGGGCGGCGAGTCAATAAACATGCTCACAAAGGCGATTTCGGAGAGGTTCAAGATAGAGAATCCTCAAATAAGCGTTGCTGAAGTGAGCAATCCTATGCTTGAGCCCAGGCTTGTTGCCAGGTACATAGCAAACGCCTTGGAAAGAGGGGCTAATGCAAGAAGCCTTCTGCACTCAGTGCTTGAGGACATAATGAAAAACGGGGCCATGGGTGCTGAGCTCATTGCAACTGGCAAGCTTGCTGCAAAAGGAGCTAAGTCAAGGCAGATAAAGGTCACGCAAGGCTACATACCAAAGGCAGGCAACGTCGTAAAGCTGGTAAAGACTGCGAAGCTTGCTGCTTATCCTAAATACGGAGCTATAGGAATTGTTGTTAGAATTGCAAAGCCGGGTACTGTATTCCCGCAACCTAAGAAAAAGCAAAAGTCGAAGGCAGAGCAGGCAGAAGCAGAGGCAGCTTCACAGCAGCCTGCTAAAGCAGTACAAAATGAAAAGAAACCTGAGGAAGCGCCCGTGAGCCAGATTCCGGTTCAAGCTGCAAAAGAGGGCCAGCAAAGCCAGCAGCAACAGCAGGCAGAGCAGAAGCAGTCGACAAGAAAATAAAAATATATTTATATGTTGCTTATCAAACAGGTATAATATGCACATCAAAGATCTTCGTTCCTTGACGCCTGAAGCGTTGCAATCAAAGCTTAGCCAACTTCAACTCGATTTGTCTATTGAGAAAAGAAAGATTGCAAGCACGGGCGTGCAGACAAAGAAGGCAAAGATAAGGGAGATGAAAAGGACTATTGCACAGATAAAGACGCTTCTTAAGGAAAGAGGTGTAAGCACATAATGGTAGAAAGCGAAATAGATCCAATTACTGGCTTGCCAAAAGAGCTGAACGTCTACGAGGTCCTTGAGCGGGAGACTGCGACAAAGATAAAGATCTATACCAAGAAATCGAAGTTCAATAAGCTTGTCACTGTCGTTGAAGGGCTATCAGGCGAGGAGCTCAAGAAGGTCGCAAAAGAGCTAAAGAACAGGCTCTCCTGTGGTGGCACAGACAAGAACGGGGTAATAGAGCTTCAAGGCGACCATAAGGAAGCAGCTAAGAAAATCTTGCTCGCTCTCGGCTACCATGAATCGAATATAGACGTCCTCTAGCAAGCTCAGCACCACTGCTAGCTAACCTTTTAATAAATAGATTCCCAAATATGTGTGATGCTAGCCTTGCCTGCAGCTTTGCTTATTCCTTTGCTTTTCCTGATACCTCTAGCAGCGCTTCCTGAAAGATATTCGTTCAAGCTTGTTGTTGCATCATCTTTCCTCCTTTTGCTTGTTGTACTCTATGCTTTGCTATTTGCCAACCTCTATGGCTTTAATTATTTGCAAGCATCTTTTTCCTATCTGCCAGGCTTGCAGTTCAGCTTTTCCCTAACTCCATTTTCTCAAGTCCTAGTGCTTCTTGCTGCGTTACTCGTTTTCGTGTCCTCGCTACTGCTTGAAAGCTATATCAAGGAATCAAAGAAGCTCTATGCTGCGCTTTATCTTGTTATCTCCTCCTCGCTTTTAGGAGTTTTCACATCTTCAAGCCTTCTTCCTTTCTATATGTTCTGGGAGGTCAGCGAGATCGTTATGTTCTTCATGATCTATTCCTTCGGCGGCTACAACAGGCGATACGCGGCCATAAAATTCCTCATCTTCTCGCTCGTTTCAAGCCTTCTGCTTCTCCTCGGCATAATGCTCATATTTGTTGGAAATCCAGCCCACTCCCTTAGCATAGCATACCTAGTAAGCTCGCCGGGCTCTCTAGAGCCGGGGTTTGCATTTGCTGCCTTTATTTTGCTAGCGCTTTCTTTCAGCATAAAGCTGCCAATATTTCCTTTACATACTTGGCTTCCTGATGCCTACTCAGAATCCCCTACGCCCAGCACAATGCTGCTTGCCGGCGTATTGTCAAAGTTCGGCGCGTACGGCATGCTGCTTTTGTTTCTTATGATGCCATTTGCTTCTTCCTATGCAAAGATCTTTGCCTTGGCTTTTGCTTTCTCAGCCTTCTATTCCAGCTTCCTCGCAATAAGGCAGGCCAACCTTAAGACAAGCATCGCATATGTCAGCATGCTAGACATGGCGATAATTGCCTTGGGGCTTTCTTCTTTCTCAGCCATAGGCTATGCAGGCTCTACCTACGCAATGCTTAGCCACGGCCTTATAATTGCGTTAGCTTTTGCAATTGTTGGAGCAATAGACAACTCGTTTGGCACTACTTTGATAAGCAAGGTGCGCGGGGTGGCAAAGAGCATGAAAGGTCTTGCATACTCCTTCGTATTTGCGAGCTTTGCTATTGTAGGCTTGCCACTTACAAGCTCTTTCATAGCAGACCTTCTCATTTTCATGTCCTTGGTGCATTCTTTCGGAGCACTAGGCGTGTTGCCGCTCCTTGCAGTACTCATGGTTGGCATTTTCCTGTTTTGGCTGATCTCAAGGATGTTTTTCAACATAGGAGAAGCCATTGCGCCGTATGAGTTTCCAAGCTTTTACTCTCTCTTCGCCATAGCTTTGCTTTTCGGTCTTATTATTCTGTTTGGCATTGCACCGTCTTTGCTTCTATCTCCTCTCAGTGTTGGCCTTTAATAGAGTGACATCCGCCCATAAACGGTGTGGGCTTCCCAAGCGCAACAAGGTATGAAGTCACTAAACTCGCTAATACAGGTTTGCCCATCTCTAAATATAGAGGGCTGAGTGTGGATTTCTCGCTCACTTTGTTAAACAAATTGGTGCAAAGAAAAGATTTTTAATCTGCCAGCTCTATTATTCTAGCGATTGTATGGAAAACGAGAACGTTTTAGGGTACATAGACAACGTGACCTCTTTTGGAATTATAGCCCCGAAAAGGAGAAGCATCATAATTACAGATAAAAGGCTGCTGATATTAAATGTGTCGAGCACTTCTTCTGCTGCTGCCGATGCAGGATTTGCATATGCGTTTGGCATTTTTGGAAGAGGAATGGCTAACAGGGCTACGAAAGAGGAAATTGAAAACGTAACACAAAAGCTTTCACAAATGAACCTAGACGATGTACTCAAGTCAGATCCTGACAATTTGGCGTTGAATAATGGAGACATACTTGAAATAGAAATAGATAGGCACAACATTCAGATAAAAACTAATCAAAAAACATACAAGTATAACCTTGCTAACCCGGATATAAAGAATAAAGATAGCGATGTTTACAACAACTATGTCCAGACTTTGAAGGCTGCTTTTGGCGATAAAGTAAAAGCAAGATGATAATGGGATCGCGCCATCTCCCAGGAAACGTAAAATCATCTCCTGTATGGATATTGATATCCGCAATACCCTTTCAGATAGGGAGCATAGTGGCCATGCTTTATGTGATTTCGTCAGATAATGAGGATAAGGTATACTCTTTATTGTTCTTGATACCTATAATCGGGCCCATAATCTCATACGTCCTAGCGGAGGGTAAAGATAAATACCTGTCCACGCTATCCGGATGGGTATTTATCGGCCAAATAATCAGTTATTTCTTAATGAAAATCCTGCTTAGCATAATCTAACCTCTTTAACCGATTATAAGATGTGGCTCTTTGGCTTGGCCTTTCATGCTTATGCAGCATTAGAAACAGTTTAGCCTACTTATGCATGGTTGCAGCTTCCTCCCCATAACCCGCTTCCAGCATTTCCTTGAGCAAGCCTATCAAGTAGTTGGCGTTTTCCAAAATATCAGTCTGAGTGACTATTCCTATAAGCTTGCCTTCCTCGTTTACCACGCAGAGCCTTTTTACCTTCTTAGAAGACATGTATTTGGCGACTTCTTCCAGCTCAGCCTCAGGCGAGACTGTAAGCGCGGGCCTGCTCATCACGTGCTTTGCCTTCGTAAACCAAAGATTGCGCTTTTTGGAAAGAAGCCTCCTTACTATGTCTCCTTCTGTAACTATGCCCGTAGGCTCATTATTTTCGTTTACTATCACCACGCTATCGACATCGTAGGCAAACATCTTCTTGGCAAGAGCCTTTATGCTGTCGCCTTCTTTAGCAGTGACAACAGGAGAGCTCATTATGTCCTTTACAAATACCTTGGACGCTTGACCTTGCTCAATGAGCAGGTCTCTATCTTGCATGCCCACACCAATATCCACATAGTAAGATAAGCTTTTAAAAATGGCTTCAAATTTCTTTTAGCGTGTTTCAACCAGCGTCATAGCTCCTTTTCAAGCCTCTTTTCAGCGTCGTCCCAATTGACCAAGTTCCACCAGTTTGCCACGTAATCTGCTCTTTTGTTCTTGTATTGAAGGTAATACGCGTGCTCGAATTCGTCAAGTATGAGAATAGTTGGCATTTCTGCTATGTGGTTCATGAAATGGTTTTCAATCGTTAGTATCTGGAGGTTGCTGTTTTCCCTGTCATATACGAGCAAGGCCCAGCCAGTGCCGGGGTTTGAGTTTGCAGCTTCTGTAAACAGCTTCTTGAACCTGTCAAAGCTGCCATATTGCTTGTTTATTAGGTCTGCTAGCTTGCCACCGGGCGTGCCGCCGCCTTTACCGCTTGGCGCCATGTTGTTCCAATAAGCCTCGTGGAGCTTTGCCCCGTTTATGTTGAAGGTTATTGCCCTGAGCACCCCGTGAAGGTCGTAGCTTGTCACGTCGCCTTTTATTATTCCGTTCAGCCTGTCCATTAGAGTGTTCGCTGTGTTGACATAGCCCTTGTGGTGGCCGTTGTAATGCACATCTACAATGTCCTTGCTTATGTACGGCTCTAGTGCGTCCATTGAGTAAGGCAAGGGTCTTAGTTCATACTTGTGCAAGCCTTCTATCTCCATCTTATCACCTAGTTATATCTCTGCTCAGTCTTAAAATTTTATTCGAAATTGCGAAAATAGAAACTCCGAAGGGCTAACAGTTATGCATATAAATGATTTTTGAGAAAATTTACATATGCTGGCAGAGAAGCTGGAAGAGGAGGTAATAAAAGAGCTCAAGGCATACGGCTTTGCGCTTGTAAAGGCAGAGGGCATTAGGTCCATACCTAAGGTAATCGCCCAGAAGAATGCGCAAAGGCTAGTAATCAAAGTAGTGGCGAATATAGACGCTGTCAGCGAGAGCGACGCCAGCATTCTTTACAAGATTGCTAAGTTTATGGACTCGACTCCGATAATCATAGGTGCAAAGTCGCAGAATGGCAAATTAGAGAGGAATGTAAGCTATACCCGCTTTTCTGTAGAATGCATAAGCAGCGAATCGCTAAGCGCTTACTTGTCCTCGCCTAAGCGCTATTTTGCTTCTAAGAATGTAAGCATAAAGCGTCCCATAGACTCAGCTAGACTGAGGCAGCTTAGGCGCATAAAGGGCATGACCATAAAGGAGCTTGCGAACGCTTTGCACGTTTCTGCGAGCACAATCTACAAATATGAACACACTTCTTCCTTCGCCTCTGAGAAGATACTGCATAGGCTAGAAGACTTTTTCGGCGAAGATCTCACTGCTAACTCTGTGCCCGAAGAGGGTTCTGAAAAAATTGAAGAAAAGAGGTTGGGCAAGAGTGAGATAAGAAGCGTAGAACTCAACAATGCCCCTTTTGCCTTGCTAGCTAAAGGAAGAAACTATTATCCAATTGCTGGCGAAGCAGACACAAGGACCCTTCTAAAGCGCGCTGCATTTTTCAAAGGCTTAATGGACAATTTCAGCGACATCTATCCTTTCTTTCTAGGCAAAGCCTATACCAAGATAGGAGATATTACAGTAATACCAAAGAAGCAGCTCAACGAATTAACATCGGAAGACGAGTTGCTTGAGCTCATTTAGGTAGCGGCTGGAGCAAGAACAGCACTATATTGCCAAAGAGCAGGGAGATTACTACTCCTATTAGCACGAATACTGCGAAGGGCACAGCGTGGGCATATACTGGCAGCTTCTTCCTTGTTTTCAGCCTTTTGAAATTTTGTATCATTCCCTTTGTAGCAAGCCTTGAAAAATTAGGGTAAATTCTCCTAAAATAGGCAAGCTCCTCTCTGCTCATCATGTTTATTGCTATTATGTCGCCTTGCTGTATTTTGCTTGGATGCACATAGTCTATCATTTTTCCTGTTATTTCCTCCTCATATGCAAGCACAACGGCAGAAGGTATGCCAATCGCAGCAATTATCGCAAAGCTCACTATGCTTATTCCAAAAACGAAGTAGATGAAGAGGAGAAGCACCAAGTAAAGTGCAAGCAAGATTATGCCCAAAGTCCTGTAGATTCTCTCGTTTCCTGTCTTCTTAACCTGCTTTTTCTTGAATGCTAGGTAGTATATAGGCACTATCCAAATTGCAGCAATGCCCGATGAGATGAAAAAGGAAATTACAAAAGGAAGTCCCAGCTGGTTAAGGCTAACAAGCCAAGGCTTCGGCTGTATCGGCAATATGAGGCTTATTGTTGTTATTTCAAACAGGTCGCCTGCGCCCCAATACCCTGCTCTGTAAATGACGTAGCCAAAGCTCGCTATAATCACAGCTATAAGCAGGTCTATGATAAGTGTATTCGCAGGATATGTGAATGCGAGGGCAAGGCCTACAAGGAACGATGCGTATACAAAAATATCCGGCACTTCTCTTTTATTCAGCAAGTCAAACAGAGCGTAGACTAAGGCGATTGCCAGAAGTATTGCTATCCTGAGCAATTCTAAAAACATTTAAATGCCTACAAACTTTTTGTACAAAAGATTTATAAAAGATAACCCCACAAAATCTTTTTCAGTGCAGTAAAATGAGCCTTGTGTCTGGCAACGTATGGCAAATGCATGCATTCTCATTGCCAGTCATAAGGAAGTATCTGAACTGCACATTTGATATAAAGCCGCCTGCGTAAGGGCGCTATAAAACTTCTCTTTTGTGTGGTGGTCCTTATGCAGGCGTTCGATAATAGGATTAATGCTGAGGTTTTTGATAGCTTAAAGCTAAAACCTCAGTGGCTATCTATACTTCGCAATATAGGCTTAGCCGAAAGCACAGCTACTAGCTTCGTAGAGGAGTATTGTGCAATAACTGGTGAGAGCAGGAGCACTGTGTGGTACAGGCTTAAAAGGCTCAAGGAGCTCGGCCTTGTGGATTTCACAGAAAAAGGCGATGAGCCTAAGCCTCTTAGGCTCACGCAGCAAGGGCAAAGTGTGCTTAGGTCTAGCCTTGCGAGGCAGTACTACGTGGCTGTGGCATATAGGGCATGAGGTGGGCTGCGGGGCCTTTGGCCCCGCTTATGCTTATATTTCTAAGCCTCCAAATTCTTGACATGCGATACGTTTGGTTTGATGGCAAGTTTGTAACCTTTGAAAAGGCGACAGTAAACGTTCTTGTCCACTCTCTCCAATACGGCAGCGGCGTGTTCGAGGGAATCAGAGCCTACAAGGCTAGAAACGGCACGGCAATTTTCAGGCTTGAAGACCATGTCAAAAGATTCTTCAACAGCGCAAAGATCTATTCAATGCCTATAAAATTCACCCCGCAGCAGATTTCCAAGGCCATTATAGACACTGTAAAGAAAAACGGCAGCGCTGAATGCTACATAAGGCCTTTTGCCTTCTACACCAACACAAGCCTCGGCGTAAGCAACGTAGATGAGACAAGCGTAATAATCGCCACAGTCGACATGGGAAAGTATTTCAAGAAAGAAGGCGGGCTAAAGTGCAAGGTTTCCTCTTGGAGGAGGATAAACTCCAGCATATTGCCGCCTGAGGCCAAAGGAAGCGGCAACTACCTCAATTCGCTTCTTGCAAGCCTGGAAGCCAAGAAGGCAGGCGCTGATGAAGCAATCCTTCTCACTTTCGATGGCTATGTGGCAGAAGGCCCTGGCGAAAACATATTCCTAGTAGAGGACAACAAGCTTGTTACACCTAGCAAAGAAGCAGATATTCTGCTTGGCATAACGAGGGATTCTGTCATCAAGATAGCAGAAAGCATGGGCATAGAGGTTGAGGAAAGGCAAGTCCATCAGGAAGAACTGGAAACCTGCGACGAGGCATTCTTCACTGGCACCGCTGCAGAGATAACGCCCATTGTGGAGATAAACGGAATAAAGGTCGGCAAGGGCAAGCCAGGTCCTATAACAAAGACTTTAATGCAGGCATACGATGACGTGGTGAGGGGCAATTCAGAAGAATTCCAGGAATGGCTTACATACGTCTGACATAAACTGAAATTAGACTAGCTTAAGATTGCCGGTTAGCTTGTCTATTTCTTCCCCCTTCCAAGGACCTATGCCAAGCACTGTTATTGTGTTGGGAGGAAGCTGTGTCAAGCCTGCATCGTGGACTAGTGCGCATGGAATCCCCTCCTTCTTTGCCTCTTCGTAAAGCCGCATAAGCTCCCCTTCGCCACTCGCCTTTACTACTATTTTCTTTTCTCCTGTCTCAATCCACTCCTTTGCAAGGCTTTTGCTTTTCTTCTCCGCTTCTAAATAGCTCATCAAAGATGCGTGTGCTACTTGCGCGGCAAGCTTGCCTTTGCCCATTTTTAAGTCTGCCCTTACAACAAGCACCTGCTTTATTTCGCCAGCCACAATCGCCACGGTTATTTCTCTCCATTAATATTTTTATTTTGGTGCATTCAAATTACAGGCAAAATTCGCTTAATGCCGAATGCTGATAAGTATTTTTAAGTGCATGCTCCGGCACAAAAATTACGTTTCTATGCCTGAACCATTGCAAGTAGCAGGGGTAGTGGTTATAAACAATGACAACGGAGTGCTCTTCCTGAAAAGGAGCCAGAAAGATGACAAGTATCCTGGGCTATGGAATATTGTGGCTGGGACCAAAGAGCCTGGCGAAAGTATAGAGGAAACTGCTCGCAGGGAGCTAGAGGAAGAGACTGGCTTGAGCGCCGCCAAAGGAGATTTTTCTAAGCTTGTTGAATTTGACCATTTCATTGAGCTTCCCAGCAAGAAAATACCAATGCATGTAACCTTGTTTGTTTTCTTTGCCGGCAACGAGCCAATACGCCTTTCCGAGGAGCACAGCGCAGCACGTTTTATTCCAGTTCAGGATCTACCAATCATTGCCGCATCTAGAGGGAGCGAGTTTACTCCCACTGATGTCCTCATAATGGAAATGCTTGAGCATTGGCTTCTTTTGGCAAAGCAAAAGGTGGCATGATTGCTTGTTATCAAAGTAGGCGGCTCTGCTCTGTCAGACAAGGCAACAGGCAAAATGCACACTAGGCAAGTCGCAAGTAACTTGGCCAAGGAGCTAGGCAATGAAAAAGCAGTGTTGATTCTAGGTGCAGGTTTTGTTGGCCATACGCTTGCAAAGAAGTATGGCCTAAGACGGCTTTCGAACAACCAGAAGGAATGGGCTTTGCTAAAACATGCTGTAGATAAAGTCGAGAATTCTTTTGTAGAGCTGCTTGTCAACTATGGTCTTGCTCCTTTCCCTCTATCTCTTCCATCGCTGTTTACCCTTCACAATGGTTCAATCTCCTGGTTTAACGGCAAGATAATAAGAGGATATTTGGAAAAGGGCTTCTTGCCTGTTTTGCACAGCGACGCTCCGCTTGATGTCAAGCTCGGAGTCAGCATATTGTCTGGCGATAAGGCTGCTGTTGAAATTGCAAACTATCTTGGTGCAGATATTGTCTTTGGAACAGATGTTGATGGATTGCTTGATAAAAACAGGAAAGTAATCAAAGCAATAAGCAAGGCAGAGGCAGCAAAGCTAGATTTCTGGAAAGTGAATGATGTTAGTGGGGGAATGGAAAACAAGATAAATGAGGCTTTGAAGGCAAAGGGCAAGGTTTACATAATAAACCTAAGAAAGCCAGGCATGCTCAAGGCTGTGATTGCGGGAAAGAATCCAGGCACATTGCTCTTTTGACTTAGCTATTTTAATCTTCCAAACCCAATCTAAATCATGTCAGAGCTTGGCGATAGGCTCGTTGCGCAGCTTATCAGGGACTACTACTCCAATGCCGACATTGCTTCCATTGCCCCAGACAGGATCAGCGAAAGGGAGTTCGGCTACGGAGTAATAGGAAACAAGATTGCAAACAGGCACATGGCTTTCAAGACGCCTGCAGAGCTCAAGAATTTCTTGGTTAGTAACGCGCCTGCTTTCGTAGACTACTCTGCAGCGTATTACCGGTTTCCTGATGCAAGGCCGATGGAAAAGAAAATATGGCTCGGCTCAGAGCTGAGGTTTGATCTCGATGCCAGCGATGCCAAGTATGATTGCAAGATCCACGCCAAGGGCTGGCTATGTGACGAAAGGCTGGAGGCTGTGAAAAGGGACACGCTTTTGCTAATTGAGGATTTTCTTATTGGTGATTTCGGCTTGTCTGAGAAAGAGATAGCGATAAACTTCAGCGGCAACAGGGGTTACCACATCCACGTAACTAAGGATGCTGTGCTGCAGCTGAGCCAAGAAGCAAGGGAGGACCTCTGCAACTACATAAAGCCCACAAGCATACCTGCAAAGGTGCTTTTCCCTGGTTTGGCAAAG
>JAGDXZ010000032.1 GCA_023270015.1 Microcaldota archaeon
AGCTGAGAAACAAGCTCAACGAAGGAAGCGCAAGCTATACTTACGACAAGCTTCTGGGCAACAAGACCATAGAGCGTGCAACAATCGTTATGCAACGACTTCCAGCAAAGTATTTCGCTTTCTTGTACATATTACAGACAGATATGGGCAAGTTCAACAAAACAGAAAAGGAATTCTTAGAAGAGATCACAAAAGAGACAGAATTTCCTACAAACAGATTTGTTTATATGGCGGACACTTCATCCCCCTACGGCATAACTCTTATAGTTCCTGTTTATTCTGACAAGGATTTAGAAAAGACAAAAGAAGAACTGCTGCAAAGGGTAAAAGGGATAAGAATAAGGTCTTCTGTCGTAACCGGAGTACGTATTGGCAATTTGGGAACAAGAAAGTTTAATATGCAACAATCTAGATTATACGAATTATTACAAGAACTAATTAAACAAGAAGATAAACTAGGTAAACACAATGATGTTTTTACACCACAGCATTAGCTTCCTCCGCCTGATCCTGTTCCCTCCATTTGCTTCACCTGTATACCCCTAAAACCTTTGTGTTTATAAAGCTTTCGTGCAGGTATGGAAAATACTGTATATTGATTTTGAAAGTTTAGATTGGCATGAGCTGTTCTACTATTTGCTGCAACTGTGTCAAAGGCTCAGAAAAGTTAAAATAAGTTCTTTGAGCAATAAATGCTAGGGTAATTCGAGGGGAGTTTTTGGAGGTTTCTAATGTTCCGTGGGTAGAGAAGTACAGGCCAAAGAAGCTGAGCGAGATCATTGGACAAGATGCAATAGTAGAAAGGCTTCAGGCGTTTGTAAAAACGAAAAACTTTCCCAACATGATATTTGCAGGCCCAGCCGGCGTCGGCAAAACGACCGCGGCGATAGCCTTTGCAAACGAGCTCTATGGCGAGGACATGCCGGCATATTTCCTAGAGACCAATGCTAGCGACGCTAGGGGAATAGACGTAATAAGGGGGAGGATAAAGGATTTTGCGAAGACAATGCCCTTGGTTGGAGGGCTTGTAAAGATTGCTTTCCTTGACGAGGCCGACGCCCTTACTCCAGAAGCCCAGCATGCGCTGAGGCGAACAATGGAGAAATACTCTGAAACAACGCGCTTCATATTCAGCGCCAACTATGCAAGCAAGATTATAGAGCCCATACAAAGCAGATGCGTAGTGCTGAGGTTCAAGGCCCTTAACGAAGAGCAAATGAGGGAGTACATAAAGAGAATAGAGAAGGGAGAAGGATTGGAAATAGACGACAAGGCGATAGAAGCGCTTATCTACGTTGGCGAAGGGGACTTGAGAAAGCTTACGAACATACTCCAGAGCGCAGCTGTGATAAGCAAGAGAATAACAGAGAAGGAAATATATGACATAGCCTCGCGCGCAAGGCCTAGGGAAATAGAGAGCATGCTGCATTACGCCCTTACCGGCGATTTCTTGAAAGCGAGAAACGAGCTTGACACTTTGATGCTTGTCCACGGAATGAGCGGCGAGGACATTCTTCTTCAAGCTTACAGGGAAGCCCTCAACATGCAGGTGAGCGAAGAAGAGAAGATAAGGCTGATAAAGGAAATTGGCGATTGCAACTACAAGATTGTAGAGGGCGCAAACGAGAGAATTCAGCTAGAGGCTATGCTTGCAAGCATCTCAACGCCGAGAAAGTTCAAAGATGAGCAAAGGTAATGTAGCCAGTGTGCCATAGCCCTTTGTTTGTCGGCCTAGTGCCCTCTTTTCTTACAAGCAAGTCCCTCACTATCACCTCTACTGTGTAAATGTCTGTGAAGCCAAGCTTCTGCAGCCTCTCTACATACTTCTTTACCTGCTCCACATTTGGCAAATAGCTTACCACTGTGCCTCCTTTCTTGAGCGCTTTCTTTACATTCTTCAGCGCCTTCTCGGGATTTGGCATGTCGAGTGTAACCAAATCTACATTTTTCTCTTCTATTTTCTTAAAAACGTCCCCTTTCTTAAGCACAAGGTTGTCAAGCCCCAGCATCTCCTTGTTCTTTTTTGCTATTTCCAAAAAGTCGTCCCTGATGTCGTAGCTCGTTACCTGCTTGCAGATTCTTGCCAAAGAAGCAGCAAGCCAGCCGCTGCCGGTGCCTGCATCAACGCACACGCTGTTCTTGTCTATGTCTGAATAGGCAATTATAATGCCAATGTCCTTTGGCAGTATGACTTGCGGGCCCCTCTTCAGCCTTCTGAAAACTTTTGGATAGATGAACACATCTTCACCTTATTTTTAGCATCATATTCCAAGCATCTTTTTGAAGCGCAAAGAGTCTTCAAACATGTATGTGTTGTTGAACATTACATACACTTCTCCCTTCTTGCTTATATCGATTGCCATTTGCTTTACCTTCTTCAGCTCCTCGTCTGAAAAGCGGTACGAGTACATCATGCCTTTTCCGAAGCCGTGAAGCCTGAAGTAATATGTCTCCTGCTGAAAGGGAACAACCTGCCTTAGAGGATCCGTGACTATGCTTGCCCCAATTCCTTTCAGCTTCTGCACATTTGCCTCTTCGAGCCATGTGCCGCGCGGCTCCCAGAAAATTGCGAAGCCTTTTATCTTTGCAAAGAAATTCTTCACAAGCTTGTAATTTGCTTGGGAATAGCCGAAGCTTGGCGGGGTCTGGAAGAGGAGCTTGCTTGCTTTCATTGCTTTTGCAACTTGTATGAATTTTTCAAGGTCTGTCATGTCAAAGTTGTTGTGCGTTATGCTCTTTGGTGCTTTCGGAATAAACTCGAAGTTCTTGCTTACTGCCTTTGCCTCCTCGTGCCACTTTATTGCAGTCTCGACCTTCGGCAGCTTGTAGAATGTAGAGTCCACCTCAAGAGTGTCGAAAATCGAAGCATAGGCCTGAAGCCTTGATGCATACTTTTCTTTCCATTCTTTTATGAAGTTCGAGGGCGAGAAGTAAGACCAGCCGCATGTGCCTACTCTTATCATGCTTGACCCTTTGCCTTTTCCTTCTTTTTCTTCTTCCAGCCGGCCTTGCTTGGGCAGTTCGGATCAAGGTCCATGGTGAACACCTTGCCTCTCATGAACACCTTCACTATGGGCGTGTGGCAGATCTCGCACACCTTGCCTGTTGGCACTATTGTTGCGTTTGCAGGCAGAGGATAGCTTGTCTTGCACTTAGGCCAGTTGCTGCATATCGCATAGTTCTTCCCGCTTTGGGAATGCCTGAGCAGCAAATCCCCGCCGCAGTTGGGACACTTTCCAAGCACCACCGGTTTTTCGCTTTCGGCAACGCCGCCCAATAGGGCCGAGCCTATTTCCTTCTCGTGGGTGCTGAACTTGCTCAAAGCCCTTGTTATTATCTCTTTTCCTTCTTCTATTACCTGCTCCCTTGTGGTTCTGCCGTGCACGAGGCCGTCCATGTCTTCTTCCAGCTTCCTTGTAAGGTTCTCATCCACGATCTCAGGGGCGTACATGCTGAGAGCTTTGTATACAGTTCTTCCAAGTGGAGTTACTTGCATGCGCGAGCCTCTTACATAGCCTCTTCTAAACAACGTGTCAACAATCTCTGCCCTTGTCGCTTTTGTGCCAAGGTTCTTGCTTTCAAGCACCTGTATGAGCATGGCCTTTGTGTAGCGCTCAGGCGGCTTTGTTGTATCCTTCTTTTCGAACACTTTGTCTATCTTTACAATCTCGCCCTGCTTGAAATCAGGCATTGTTGACTCTTTTATGCTATAGAAGCGATAGTAAGAAAGCCATCCAGAGTCGACAACCCTATTGCCCTCGGCGACATACGCTTCGTCTTCTACCTTCAGCATCACTGTCTTCTTTTCAACTGTCGCCGGCTCTGCGAAGACTGAAAGGAATCTCCTTACTATAAGGTCGTAGAGCTTCTCTTCTTCTTTGCTCAGCTTGCTTGGTCTTTCTCCTGTGGGAAAGATTGCAGGGTGGGCCTCGTCTTCTTTCTTGCCCTCTACAGGCACAAACCTGTGCTTGCTTATCAGCTCGTTTGCAAGATCTTTGTATGCTTCCTGCTTGCTAAGCTCGCTTATTATCCTTGGCAGGTTTAGCGTAAAGGGCAGCTTTTGCGATGAAGTCCTAGGATATGAAATATAAGAGCGCTCATAAAGGCTTTGCGCTATTTCAAGTGTTCTGGAAGGGTCAAAGCCCAATACTGCGCTTGCTGTTACCTGCAAGTCCGTAAGGTCAAAAGGAGGCAATGGGAACACCTTTTTCTTTTCAGATTCAACGCTGTACACCACAGCCTTGCCTGCAGCCTTTGCCCTTTCCGCGATGCCTTCAGCAAGCTGTTTGTCAAATATCCTTCCCTTCACATTCACGAACTCCTTTCCCTTTGCTACTATGCCTACGCTCCAGAAGTCCTTAGGAACAAAGCTCTCTATTTCTTCCTCCCTCCTTACAAGGATTGCCAATGCAGGCCCTTGCACTCTGCCAATGCTTAGGGTTCTGTACTTTCCTGCTTTAGACAGTGCACGCATAAGTGCCCTGCTCAGGTTTATGCCCCACAGCCAATCTAGTATGTGCCTTGTTGCTCCAGCCTCAAAATTTCCATAGTCAAAGGGTTCAAGATTCTCATATGCCTTAAGCAGGTCTTGCTTTGTGGTGGTGGAGAAATGCATTCTCCTTATTTTTTCCAAGCTTTCGTTTTTGCCTATGCCCTTGTTCGGATCGCCGTAGAGCAGATAGCTTATGATGTTCGTTCCTATGACGCTGCCCTCTATGTCGTAGTCGCATGCGTTGATGAGCACATCGCAGCCTTTGCCAACTGCTGAGATAATGTCTAGATACTTTTTGGTGAAATATGCCCTCTTCTCAACCTTGTAAAGAGGCTGCCACTCTATTGAGAATACAGGCAAGCTCTGCCCCTTTTCCGCTTGTGTTACTGTGAACAAATGGCCCACCGCTGCAACAACAAAAAGCCTATCCTGCTTGTTGCTAAGCTCAAAGTAGCTTACTCCGTTGTCGAAGTGCCTCTTTGGCTTGTCCTCAGCCAGAGAAAGGGCTAGCCTTAAGGCTACACTCGGCTTTTCTGCAATTACAAGCTTGTTCATCTTACTCTTGCCTTCTCCTTTTTGCCTTTTGTGTAGGCTGCGCAGCTGCCTGCGCCTGGCCGCTTTCCTTGGACAAAGCGTATGCCATATAGAAGCCAAGCGCCACTGCCACTACTGCGAGCACATAGAAAAGTGCTATTGCAGAATATGCAAATGCAGTTATTGCCAATGCGCTTACAATGAGCACGCCTACTGAAAGGCCTATGTTCCTCATCTCTGCAGGCGTATACGCCACATTACCACAACTACACTTTTTATGAAAAGTTTAATAATTCTCACTTCTCCTTTCTAAGCCGCATGCCTTTTGTGAAGCAAGAAATTTAAACTTCAGCACCTTATTTGTTTCATGGTCTCTGAGTTAAGCGTCATCGCGCTTACCCTTGTAGCTGCTTTTGTCGCGTCTGTTGCCCAGTTCGTATTCAAGAGGCAGCTAAAGGCATTTCCATTCAACCTTAAAGGCATACTTGCTACTTTCAGCAACAAGGCAATTTTGCTCGGGCTTCTCCTCTATTTTATTAGCTTCCTGCTTTATCTTTTTGCGCTGCATGAAGCCCCTATAATCTCCTTTGTCTACCCAATATTTGCAAGCACTTTCATCTTTGTGCTCCTCATTTCCAAATATTATCTTCACGAGCCTATTGGCTGGTACAGGCTTGCAGGCATGTTGCTGATCTTTGCAGGCATTGTCGTGGTTTCTTTGACGTTCTAGTGATTATATGCAACAGAAGCTTTATCTTTCCCTTGTCCTGCTTGTGAGCACTTTTCTCGGCGCGCTCGGCCAAATATTTTTCAAACTAGGCGTTGAGGAAACAGGCATTGGGCTAGCGCTTTATGCGCTTATAGGCATTGTCTTCTACCTTGTCTCAACAGTGATCTACTTCTATGTATTGAGCAGAACGCACCTCAGCTGGGCATACGGCTTTACAGGGCTCAGCTACATCTTCGCCAGCATAATGGCCTTTTATTTTCTGGCAGAGTCTATTCCTCTGCTTAGATGGATAGGTATAGCTGTCATAGCAGTAGGCACTTTCCTTGTAGGAATGAGCTAGCTCAGTACTTGTTCATTCCTTCCTTGCTTGTTTGCTTTTGGTTTTGCGCAGCTGCAACTGCTTTGTTCATGTTTATTCCCAACGCCACGAACTTGTAGCCGATGTTAGCAAAAAGGAAGAGGAGCACTATCTTGAGAAGAAGCATCATGAATGAGTTGGAGCTGGAAATCAGCCCGCTCACCAAGCCGCTTACGCTTTTGCTTATGCTTGCGTTTGCTGGTAGCAAAGGAAGAGAAGAAAGCACGCTTAGCCCGCCTATGCTCGTATATAGCTCATATGCAAAATACAGCGTTATTGCCAATATTGCTATTCCCACGCCCTCCATTACGCTTCCCAAAATCGCCATGAATATATTTTTGCATCTGAATTTATAAGCATTGTAGGAGAAATGGAAAAGGAAACGATGGTTTGAAATGAGGCAAAAGAGGCTTGTAATAGGTCTTGGCGGTAACGCGATAATGAATCCATCAAAAGGCCAGGAGCTTAGCAAAGAGCTGAATGCGCTAAGCGGCGTAGCGGCCTCAATTGCCAACGCTTCAAAAAAATTTGACATAGTGCTTACCCATGGCAACGGCCCTCAAGTAGGCGATGAACTGCTAAAGAACTTGAACACGCGCCTTGAGCCTCTCCCGCTTTATCTTCTTACTGCCGAGACACAGGCAAGCATAGGCTCCATGCTTGAAGCGAATATAAACAGGTTTGCAAAGAAGAAGTTTGTTTCATTGATAACTCATTCAGTAGTTGCTCCTAATGACAAAGCTTTTGAAGAGCCTTCTAAGCCCATCGGCCCATTCTACACCAAATCTCAAATTTCAAAGCTCTCCAGCCGCACTAGGCTGAGCTATGCCAGGTTCAAAGAAGGATTTAGGCTTGTGGTGCCTTCTCCTGAGCCGAAGGAAATTGTTGAGGCAGACGCGGTTAAGGCCTTGCTTGGAAAATTCAACATAATTTGCTGCGGCGGAGGAGGAATACCTGTGGTGAAGGAAGGCAACAGGCTAAAAGGCGTGAACGCGGTAATAGACAAAGACTTGACCACGCAGGTTATTGCAACCGAAATAAGCGCAGACAAAATGGTGTTGCTTACAAATGTCGATTTCGTCTACGCCGATTTTTCCGACAAGCGCAGCGCGATAAGGCAGATAAAAGCAAGCGAGCTAAAGCCTATGCTTGAAAAATTCGAAGAGGGCTCAATCAGGCCTAAGGCCCTTGCCGCGATAAGATTTGTTGAGCAGACAAAGAAAAGGGCTTACATCGGGCACTATAAAAGGCTAGAGGACATATTGGCTGGCAAGTCTGGCACTGTGGTGCTGCCTGATTGAGCCGAGTGGATTAATCTGAAATGTATTTATACTCTTTCGTTCTTGTTTATTGTTTATTGTGGTCAAATGGAGCTGATGATGCTTTCAGGAGATTCATCTTCGAGTTCTTTCCAAAGGCAGCTTTCAATAGTCAACAGCAAACCCTTGCTTGAATGGCAATTTGACTGGCTCTCTGCCAACAAAGTCGATCATCTTGTACTGCTTGCAAGTAAAACCGCTAATGAGCTTCTGAAATTGGCTTTGAAACTTGGAAAAGAGAGAGGCATACATGTTGATTTGTCTTTGGAGGACAAGCCAAGAGGCACAGCAGGCGCGATACTGCTGGCAGAGCACTATATATCAGATAAATCATTTGCTGCAATGAACGGAGACATAGTAACAAACCTTATGCTTAGCAAAATGTCTTTGGGAAATAGTGTGGCGGCAATCGCCCTCGTGCCACTCCGCGCCACTTACGGAGTGGTAAAGCTGAGAGGTAACCAGATAATCGGATTCCAGGAAAAACCTATGCTGAAAGAATACTGGATCAACGGCGGCGTTTATCTTTTCAGCAACGAGATTTTTGATATGCTGCCTAAAAGAGGCGATTTAGAGAGCACAACATTTGTCGAGCTTAGCTGGAAAGGCCTTCTCAAAGGAATAAAGTTCGGCTCTGTGTACTGGCGCTCAATAGAGAGCCTGAAGGATATAGAGACCCTTTCAAGAGAGCTAAAAAGGATAAAGCTCTTGCACGCCAGATAGATTCTCGATAGCAAAAAACATATGTATTTATATATTTTTCCTTATAAATCTATTACGCGTTTAGAGCGCGTATTTTACCCGTTATCCCCACCTCTAAACGCTTTTTTTCTATTTATTCGGTTGCTCATATTAGTGGGGAGAAAGAAGGAAAGGAGAGAAAGTAATAAATAAATGAAAAGCGCTAAGGAAGGTGTATGAAAAAATTTAAGGACACAAGCGAGATAAAAATACCTGAGAGGCTGATAGACCAGGTAATAGGACAAGATAAGGCAGTGTCTATAATAAAGAAGGCAGCAAAACAGCACAGGAACGTGCTGCTTATAGGAGAGCCTGGCACTGGCAAGACGATGCTTGCGCAGGCAATGGCTGAGCTTCTGCCTGCTACCGAGCTCGAGGACGTGCTGGTCTACAAGAATCCCAACAATGAAAACATGCCGTTAATCAAGACGGTTAAGACCTATCCTAACGGCATAGACCCCACGAAGCCACTGCCAGACGGGCAAGGCAGGCAGATTGTACAAAGGGAAAGGGCAAACAGGCGTGTGGCTGTGCAGCAAAAGAGCAACCTTATACCTATCATTGCCATACTCGTGCTTGTTTTGTTTGCATTTTCATTTACCAATCTCTTCAAAGGCTACGAGCTTATAGTGCTCGCTGCACTAATACTTGGAATTCTTATTTTCGGCTCTGCAGCAGTGTTTGTTACAAGCTTCAGAGGAGTAGGCATGCTGCCTGGGATGTTTGAGTCTGACGAGCCTAAGCTAATTGTAGACAACACAGGCCTTACGCATGCGCCGTTTGTTGACGCAACAGGTGCAAAGGCAGGCGCCCTGTTTGGCGATGTGAAGCACGACCCGCTCCAAAGTGGCGGCTTAGGAACCCCGCCCCATCTTCGCGTGGAGAGCGGCGCAATACACAGGGCTAACAAAGGGGTTTTGTTCATAGACGAGATTGCAAGCCTTGACCTTAAATCGCAGCAGGAGCTTCTTACTGCTATGCAGGAAAAGAAGTTTCCGATAACAGGCCAGAGCGAGCTCAGCTCAGGCGCAATAGTAAGGACAGAGCCAGTGCCCTGCGACTTTTTGCTTGTAGCTGCTGGCAACCTGCAGGATATAGCCCACATGCATCCAGCGTTGAGGTCTAGGATACGCGGCTATGGCTACGAGGTTTATGTCAACTCCACAATGCCCGATACAGAAGCCAACAGGGAAAAGCTCGTGAGGTTCATAGCTCAAGAAGTAAGCAAGGACAAGCGCATACCTCCTTTTGACTATGGCGCCTGCATGGAGATAATAAACGAAGCAAGGAGAAGGAGCGGCAGGAAGAACAGCCTTTCACTTGTGCTCAGAGATCTCGGCGGGCTTGTTAGGGCCTCAGGGGATATAGCAGTTGAGAAAGGCAAGAAGGTTGTTACAAAAGAGGACGTTCTTGAAGCATTGGCGCTTGCAAAGCCCATAGAGGCGCAGTACGCCGACCAGGTGCTTGAGCAAATACACGACTACAAGATCTTCTCGAATGCGGGCTATGCAATAGGCAAGGTGAACGGGCTTGCTGTGCTTGCAAGCAAGAACACAATAACTTCATCAGGCATAGTCATGCCGATAGTCGCTGAGGTGACTCCAGCAAGCTCTAGGGCAGAAGGCAAGCTCATAGCAACAGGGGAGCTCGGCAAGCAGGCCAAGGAGGCTGTGCAGAACATAAGCGCGGTAATAAAGAGGCATATGCATAGGGATTTTGCAAGCTACGACATACACGTGCAATTCATTCTCCAGGCGGCAAGCGGCGTAGAAGGAGACAGTGCCAGCGTATCGGTTGCAGTGGCTGTAATCTCAGCAATGGAGGGCATACCCGTAAGCCAGGAAGTTGCCATGACTGGCTCGCTTGATGTGAGAGGCAACGTTTTGCCTGTAGGCGGCGTTACTTCCAAAGTAGAGGCCGCAATAGATGCAAAGCTCAAGTACGTGATAATACCGGCTAGCAACAAGCAGGATGTATACTTGGACAAGGAAAAGCTCAGGAAGATAAAGATAGTATATGCAAAGAATATTGCTGATGTGCTCGAGTATGCGCTGAAAAAGAGTGCAAGGCGCGACGCAATAATAAAGGAGCTGAGGCACTACCTTCTTACTGACTACAAGGAAAAGGAGCCTTTGATCATAGAGCCGAATCAAGGCAGCGAAAAGGTGAACAAATGACCGAAGATACCACGAAGGAGGCAGGCCCTGAGACTGCAAAGCAGAAGCTTGAGGAGCTTGGAAAGGAGATTGTATACAGCGTAAAGGCAGGCAAGAACCCGAAGTTCGTAACTCTAAGCAGGGTAAAGAGCAATGTGATATTTGACAAAAGAGGCTACCTTACTTTGGGCAATGCGAAAGAGGAAAGGAGCTTTGTGAATGTTGCCCAATCAAAGCGTTTCATGCAAACCATAGCAGTTGCGGCAAAGTGCCACAAGTTCCTTGAGGAAAACTTGCATACTACAATCAGAGGCCTGTTTTACCAGCTCAAATACTCATTGGGAGAAGACATAGACGAGAGCATATTTAGCGAGCAGTCCGAATCGAACCCGCTCATAGAGGACCTCGAAGCTGCGCTGGGCGTGAAAAGGGAAAGCCTTAACCTCAACGCAAACAGAAAGGGCGTTCTAGCAGGCAATATGAAGGTCATAGACTACTTCGGAGGAGAGGAGCAGGAGATAGACTGCAGCAAACAGGGAAGGAGCGGCTGGGCGATTCCTAGCGATGTTGATTTTGGAATGAAGTTTCTTGATGTCAAGGCAAAGTATGTGCTTGTTGTGGAGAAGGATGCACTTTGGCAAAGGCTCAATGAAGACGGCTTTTGGAAAAAGGAGAACGCAATACTCATTACGCCGCAGGGCCAAGCGGCAAGAGGCACAAGGCGGCTTATCAGAAAGCTCTCTGACATGGGCCTGCCTGTTTATGTCTTTACCGACAGCGATGCATGGGGATGGTATATTTACTGGACAATAAAGACAGGAAGCATAAACCTTGCCTACATAGGCGACGATGTTGCAACTCCAGAAGCTAAGTTTATCGGCGTAACGATGTCAGACCTTGATCGCTACGACTTCCTCAAAAAGCTTACCATAAATGCAAGCGATACCGACATTAAGCGAGCGCAGGAAATGATGCAATATCCTTGGATAAAAAGGCATGAGGAGTGGGTCAAAGAGCTTGAGACTATGATAAAGACCAAGAAGAAGCTCGAGCAGGATGCGTTGCAAGGCCCAAGGCTAACATTCGTAGACGACTACATAAGGGAGAAGATAAAGAACAAGGAATTCCTGCCTTGATTGCTGAATTTACCAAAGCGTACCTAGGTTTAGGAGGTCTATTTTTGCAAGCGCTTGCTTAGGATTGTCATAGTATTCTTTTACGAACTCGTTTATTTCCTTCAAGCCCCTTATTCCAAGCTCGTTGAGCCTTTGCAATATTTTTCCTCTCCTTTGCTCCTCCATTACAATCTCAGTGGGCGTGTAGCCTGTTAGCTTTGAGAGTGTGTCTCTGTAGGTCACGCTAGGCAATATGTCTGAGCTCTTGTGCGTCTTGTAGTCATAAGTGTAAAGGTCGCTAAGCAGAACTTGGGTTTCTATGCCTGATATCTCTGATACTTGCGTTATCTTCCTTATGTACTTTCCATTCTCATTGACCTGCGATACTATGATTATTGCGTCGATTAGCGGGATAATGTCCTTTTCGACATTCATTGGCGTATGCTCAAGCCTTGTTATCACGTCCCTGGCTGTGCTTGCATGGATTGTACCCATGGCGATCTTGCCTATGTTCATTGCAGTAAGCATGTCCTTTGCCTCTGAGCCCCTTACCTCCCCTATTATTATCATGTCAGGCCTCATTCTCAATGCATTCTTCACAAGCTCTTCCATCGGCAGATCAGGGCTTGTTTCAAGCCTTACAGCATTCTCTTGCGTTTCTGTGTTGAGCTCGTATGTCTCCTCTATCACTATTACCCTCATCTCAGGCCTGAAGAAGCTGAACATTGCATTCAGCAGGGTTGTTTTGCCGCTAGCAGGCATACCGCCAATAAGTAGGTTTGCAGGCCTTACCTTCAGCCCGTCAACATAAAGCCAAAGCCTTCCTGCCATGTTGTAGCTAAGCTCTCCGGCGTTTATCAGGTCTATTATGCTCAGCGCCTTCTTCTTGAAGTTTCTTATTGTTATGTTGGCGCCAATTGGCGAGTTTACTATATTGGCCCTAGATCCGTTCGGCAAATGAACATCAAAGATCTGCTTGTTAGAAACCGCTGTGGTAGCATACATCTTCATCTTCTTTACAAGAAGATCAAGGTCTTCCCTGCTTTCAAGCCTTTCAGGCGCCTTTTTGGATCCCGCACCTGAAATATACAGGAAGATGTTAGAAGTGTTGTTTATCATTATGTCCTCTACGTCTTCAGCATACAAATACTTGTCTATAGGCGAGAAGTTCTTTGAATCGTTTATTATCTGCTCTATCTCCTCTTGGCTTGCGTTTGGATGTATGTTTTTTGCTATGCTTTCTATAATGCTTTTCTTTTCTTCTTCGCTGGAATACAGCGAAAGCTTGCCCTCTAAAGTATCGAAAACAGCAGCTTCAAACTCTCTAAACTCGGGGGTTATCTCCATAGCATGTAAAATAACACTGAACAATTAATAAAGTTTTTCAATTCATAATCAGAGAGCTGACTGTCAAAGCTGCTCTTGCTAATTCTGAACTTCAGCCGTTTTGGCCTTGCGCGATTCGACAAGTGCCATGACACCGCCGCCTACGGCTGCGCCGACTGCAGCAAACACTGCTTCCAAAGTCAGACCCATGGCAAAGCTTAAGGGACTTGAGGTAAACATACTTAGGGCGTATATACTCACGGCTATACCTTCGCTTATAAACCAGCCCGCGGCTATGCCCTTTGCCACCTTGCCCATGTTGATTTCGTGATGAGTCTTGGTCTTGGTGTTAGTTTGCTCCTCTTCTTTTGCCTTTTTGGTCTTTTGTTCCTTTACGAGCCCCTCTCTGCTCTTTCTGCTAGCCAAAGCGCTTGGGACTTTTTCTCTTATTTCTCCCGCTGGCTTTTCAGTTTTCTCTTCTGCGTATTCCTTGTCTTTTCTTTTGTCTCCCTTGTCGTCCTCTTTCATGGCCTCTTTAGGCATTACGCTTTTTTCCATATGCCCGCCCACTATTATTTGTGGATTTCCTTATTTATAAATGTTTGTATTGAGCCATTGCATGTTGTTGTAACGTGCATGCAGCAAGTTCCATGAGCGTGCAGGCGAAATTTTTAAGTG
>JAGDXZ010000023.1 GCA_023270015.1 Microcaldota archaeon
AGAGCGGCTCAATAATACCTGCGTGGATAGAAAGCAACAACAGCGGCACAATAACTGTGTGGCTTAACCTTGCAAATGGTGTGCCTGCGTCAAACTCAATTACTGTTTATCTTGGCTTTGCCAGCCAAGGCACAAATCTTCTGAGTAGCAGCGGCACAACTGGCATAGGCGAAGCTCCACAGCTCAGCTCAACTTATGCAGAGTACGATGACGGAGCAGACGTATTTGAGCAGTATTGGAACTTTCTCGGAACAACATTGCCATCTAACCTAAAAGAAACTGTTTATGATTATGGCAGCTATACTGTCAACAACGGAATAACAATTACGGCCTCAAGTGCTACTGAGTATTTGGAGATCGCTTCGACCATCCCCGTCAATGCGCCTGCAGTAATGGACGGCCTAGCAGTTTCTTATAGCAACAATGGCGGCACCCCTAGTGCCTTTCTTGGTTTAGCAAACGGTTCTTCGACAAATAGCGCGGGATATGTTTTTATGGACGAGCTGGTTTCTGGAAGCACAGCAGACTTAGACGCAATCAAGTTTACCACAACAAATCCAAGTACTGTCACTATTGCTAACACAGTGCTAAGCAAAAATCCGCCACTTATCATATCAGTGGGCTGGAACGGGAATAACCAGGAATTTGAGTCAATAAACTACAGTACTCCTACGACTGCATCAAACACACTTTATTCATCTTCATCACTCTACACGACTGTCGGTGCATTTGGATCGAATTATGTGGCCACGGTAAAATGGCAGTGGTGGGATGTTCGTGCATACCCACCGAATGGCGCGATGCCTACTGCAAGCGTAGGGCAGGTTTCAACAGTAAGTATATCCCCGCCAAGTAATGCTATTGTAGATGCAGGCCAGTACGAGACCTTTACTGCACAAGTTTACATAAGTGGCGAACCATATACATACAACTTTCTCGTTGTAAACTCAATAAATCCAAGTATCATAACCCATAACGGCCTATTTACCGGCCAAAGTTCAAATACTACAACATTTACCTTCCAGACCACAAGTGCAGATGTCAGCAACTCGCCAGAGGTGGCAAATGTGATAGTGACAAACTCTACGGGTACTACTGCAACTTCTCAATACTCCTCGAAATTCATAATTAATCCTTCAATGACGACTCCTTCGATTGCCCCTACTTCTAGCGAGAGTGCTACAGCAGGAGGCACATTTGATTTTTCAACCTCATTTACAGGCGGCACGCCACCATATACCTACAACTGGCTTGTAGTAAATTCTATAACTGGCGTGCTTATTGCAAACGCATTGTATACTGGAGTCAGCGCAACAAGCAACACGTTTGCATGGACCATACCCACTGCGGATGTGGGCAATACTGTTGTGGCAAATGTCATTGTTACAGACAGCGCAAGCACACCTGTCACTGTTAATTCGGTTGAAAGCGGTGTTGTATCCATTATTACCCCGTCCGTGACATTTTATGATGCACCTTGCAATGGCTCCATAGTTGTCAATGGTATTACAGAAGCATGCGGCAATACGCTGTCTGAAGTTTTTATAAATACTTCTGTGAACGCCCTTGTGCCAAGTGGCTACTCTTTCTCTGGCTGGAACGTTACAAGTGGACTTAGCGTTGCAAACTCGCTCAGCCAGAACACGCTCTTCTCTGCTTCGCAAAACGGAACGCTTACCGCTGTCTCTTTGCTTAATCCTGTGCTGGTGGAAGCTGGCGGAGTGGCTAACCAGACGCTCAGCCAATGGAGCGTAGTACAGGGCATAGTACAACATACGATAGTCCGTGCAAAAGGTTATTATTACTACTTCTACGTTAACAGCAACAACCGAGTTGCATATGCAAGCTCGCCTAACGGCACAGTATGGACGAACGAAGGCGAGATAGAAAGCCCCACTATTGGTTTGGTGGATGGATTGGACGCTTTTACAGACGGCAATACCATCTATGTAGTGTTTTTTGAAGGCGCCAATTACGACGCGCTAAACGATACTGTAATAGTAGGCACACCTAATGGGAATACAATAACCTTTGGCGCTCCATATAAGCTAAATACACTTTACTATAATGCTGGAGCTAGCGGCGCCGCAACTGCCCCAAATACTGCATTGATTGAACTTTATGGTTATAATGGCAGTGCGTACGTTGAGCCTATATATGAAACCACTAATGCTGGCGCTACTTGGACCAAAGTCGAACAACTCGAAGCCAGCGCAGATACCGGCTATTCTCCATATGGCGTATTTATCACACCGCTACCTGGGACATCCAACGGAATAGTCCAGTTTATACAATTCTATCAAAACAGCGCTTGGAATTATGCGATATACAACGGCATAGGAGTAACCACCGGTACGTTTGGTACCAAAACAGCAGATGATGATGTCAACGGCTATGGAGCCTATACTGAAGGAAATTATGTCTACTTTATAACGCCACAACCAGGCATACCTGACCCTCCTTACATGTATATCTACAACGCCACTTCTGGCACGTTTAGCTCAGGCACAGAAATTTGGCCAGCCAACGTAAATTGGGTAGCGTTGGGCGGTTTGGACAATAAGTACCTGGTCGTGTTTTACTCCAATTCCACAAATCAACTTTATTACCGGCTTATGTCCTTTGCAACAAGGCGGTGGAGCGGGCCGTTTTTTGTTACCCAGAATGTTATAAGCCAAATGACACCTCAATATGGCGCGGGCTTAGGAAAGCTTGCTGGAGCGATGATGAGTCCTAGCAATGCGCTATCTTTCTTCACAGTTCCTCTTATTGGCCCCATTCCTGTTACTTTTGACGACAATCCAACTACCGCCAGCATTTCTGTAAACGGCAATGTGCAGACCAACGGCAACGTGGTAAGCGCCTGTGAAGGCGGTCAGGTCTTTACAATAAACGCCATAGCTCCATCCACAGGAAATTGGATGTTCGATTACTGGACTGTAAACAATGGAATTAACTTATCTGTTTCAAACACACTCAGCGCGAATACATTCCTTACAGTAAATGAGACAGGTACTGTCACTGCAACATGGAATGGCATAACAAAATTCTTCGAAACTGGCTTGCCAAGTGGCGCAAAATGGAATGTTACATATGATGGCATGCTGAACAGCAGCACCTCCAATGTTATATCCTTCTCGACACTTCCAGGCACATACTCGTTTACGATATCTGCGCAGAAAATCAATGGCGACGCATACGAGCCCTCGCCATCTTCTGGAAGCTTATACTCTGGCAACGCCATAACAATAAACTTTGTGCCGTTCAGCGCAAGCATATCGCCGCCAAGCAACGCTGTTGCAGACGCAGGCCAGTACGAGACCTTTACCGCAACAGCATACAACGGAATAAGTCCTTACACATACAACATTCTCGTAGTCAATTCTATAACTCCCAGTATTATAGCGCATAACTACCTTGCATCAAGCTCCTCCACTTTCTTAACCTTTACCTTCCAGACTACAAGTGCAGATGTCAGCAATTCTCCAGAGGAAGCCAATGTGATTGTTACTGACTCTTTTCCAGAAACTGTAAACTCAATATATTCCTCGACGTTCAAGGTCAATCCAGCAATGACAACCCCTTCAATTGCTCCTACTTCTAGCGAAAGCGTTGCGGCAGGAAGCACAATTGACTTTTCAACCTCGTTTACAGGCGGCACGCCGCCATATACCTACAACTGGCTTGTAGTAAATTCTATAACTGGCGTGCTTATTGCAAACGCATTGTATACTGGAGTCAGCGCAACAAGCAACACGTTTGCATGGACCATACCCACTGCGGATGTGGGCAATACTGTTGTGGCAAATGTCATTGTTACAGACAGCGCAAGCACACCTGTCACTGTAAACTCCGCTGAAAGCGGAGTAATTACTATAACTTCCTCTACAGCAACCTGCGAGATTGCACTAAATGTCAGCTCTCTAGGTTTTGGAAACCTCTTTGCCAATTCTAATGCTCCAACAAAATACGGCGTTCTGGATACAAACAGCGGAGGCTTAAGTGCCACTATGTATGTTTATGGCACAAACTGGATCTACGGCGCTAACTCTTTCTATGTAAGCAACACATTGTGGAATCCAACTTCGTTAAGCAGCTATTCTGGCAATGCGCTTAGCAGCTCTGCAAGCTCCACGGGCATAACAGTTCCTGCAGGCGGCAGCGCCAACGTATTCTTTGGTGTCGCAATACCTGCAGGCACGCCACCTGGAAGCTATGACCAAACAATAACCATAGAGAACAGCTGCTGACTGAATTAATTTTGTACCAAACTATTGCTGCATGCCAATCTCGCGCATCTATTCATTTATGCCAATTGCTCCGCGCACCTTTGCCCTTAACTCATTGTCCTCAGTGACAAGCGTAAGATGCTCATGTTCAGCGATGTAGGCGTATGAAGCATCATAGAAGGTAAGATTCCTTTCTATTGCTATCGAAAGCACATTGGCTATAGAGTCTATTCCTATTCTTCTCATGCCTGCTGTAGCAGATGCAAACAACGTTGCAACTTTCATAGGATTTCTTACCTTGCCTTTCCTATTTTCTTTCCATAGCACATTACCTATTTCATAGTCGGTGAGGACGCTTAAAACGAACTGGTCGTGGTCAAAAATAACCCCTTCGAGTATAGCAGGGTATAGAGCAGAGGTATCAATTAAGTATTTATTCCTCGAGCCTTGTTTCTTTAACGTCATTTACCCACTCGTTTACTGATAGGTTCAAACTTCTGCGCAGCTTTTTTGCTATATTGTTTGCTTTTCTCTTATTTACTTTTGCTTGTTCTTGAATTATATCCTCCAATGCCTTCTTGAGGTTTATATTGAGCCTCTTGGCCTCTCTCTTTAAGCTCTTCCTTATTCTTATGGAAACAACTTCTGTTTCTTCCACATCACCACTCTTTTGTATACCATCAAATAAAATCTTGTGCTGTTTGATCGATCTAAATCTGCGCTCAAAAATGATTTGAAAGTAAATGCGTTTTTAGTTCTTGTTGGTAAACACAGCATAGAAGCGCTAATCAAGTAACATTCCATGATACAGTGCTTGCTTGGCCGTTGTTGCCGCTACCACTATAGTCGTTAGGATTGCCATCTAATGGCCACCAAGCTACAATCCCTGCGCCGGCTATTGGGGCGCCATACAAGCCTTCACTATACAAATACTTAACTTGTTGGGAAGAAAGGGTTGTATTGTAAATTTGTATGTTCACCATGCTGCCATTAAAGAAGGTGTTTGGAGTGCCTGATGCATTCCTTGCTCCGATAATGAGCGCGTTGAGGTTTGAGTTGTTTACTAGGGGCGCTGGTATTAGGCTTGCCAGCTCGCCATTCTTATAAGCTGCCACATAAAAGCCGTTGAATGTAAGAACAACTTGAGTGAAGTTGTCTAACGGCGTGTAGACATTTGTGGGCATAGTCTTGCCCGGATAGTTTATAATCCAGTTAAGGTAGCCTGTGGTGTTTATGCCCCAAGCATAAGACGGTTCTCTCTCAAAGATTATGCCAGATAGTGGAAAGCCTTTGCCGCTAGTGCCCTTAACAGGGTACCCGTATGGCATTACCCAGGCAACGAAGGTAAAGTTGGGGTCGCCTACATTAAATAGTGCAGAGTAGGGCACTACTATTGAGCTGTTCTTGCCATTGAAAACTGCAGAAAGCGCTTGCTGCTGTGTTGAGGCTACAAACTTGCCTATCTCTGCAATTTGGGGCTGGCTATAATAAGGTGTTGTGTATTCTATCCAAATTGTGCCCGATACGGAGCTGCTTTTTGTTGGGCAAGTCGTGCCTGTGGTAGTTATTTTTCCAGGAGCAGCATTTATGTTGACTCCTGTAAAGTTATTAGGCGGAGAGCTGCCGACAGTGCAGGCTATGCCGAAGATGTGCATAGGTGCGTAGGTGCCTATGCTGAAAGTAAGAAGGCCTCCACCTAACAGATTAATGTTGTTGCAAAGAAAGCCTGCTTGAGGCACGCAGATATTTGCGCTATAGCTAAACAGGCCTAGCTTGAAGAGTGCCATCAACAAAATAGACACGATCAGAATCATCCAGCCATAAGACATTATGTATTCAGCAGCAGACTGTGCCTCTATTTCCTTCTTCAATGCACGCATTATCGCTCTTTTGTTTTTGTTTTTCAGGCTGTGGTCCAGCACAAAGGTTATGTCGTGAAGACCCTTCCTGAACGAAGCCGTTGTTTGCGTGCCGAGGTCTGCAAGTCCTAGGCTGAAATTCTCAAAGCCATAGTTGCCTATTTCTCTCTCTATCGCTTTGTAAAGCCTGTCCTTGTTGTTTATATACCTTATTCCCAAGACAAGCCCGAGCAGGAATGGAACTAGAAAATACTGCGCCAGGAAAAATGCCAATCCAAGGAGCAGTATCAGGAAGTAAATGCGCATAAGAATAGGAAGAAAGAGAACAAGTACTTCTGCAATAAACACGCCTGCCAGCGTGGCACGTATTTTCTGCCTTGCCCTCATCGCAAATACATTACTGCTAAAGCATTAAAAATTTTCTTTTCCGGCAAACTTTCCATACTTTGATGGAGCGAAAATAAGAACGCATAACTTCACTACATTGTTTTTATCTCTTTATTGGCAGACTTGTAGATGCTGTGCAGGAAAACGCTTTGCCTATGGCTCCACTCCTTGTTTGGCGCTTTTTTTACATATTCCGCATAAAGGTCAATATAGCGAAGGTTTCCTATCAGGTTGCGTTCCTTCGACTTTCTTAATTCCTTGATAAGCTTTCTCAATTCATACACCCAGTATTTTCCTTGCTGCCTTCTCCACACCCAACAATTCTATGAACTTTTCCAGCTTCCTTTGGTTTAGGTGCTGCGAGAGCAGCACATAAAGATATCGGGCATCCTCATAATCTTTGCCACTTCCTAGGTAAAGCTTGTATGCTATCTGTAATTCGAGCGGCGATATGAATATGCTTGAATCATCAAATCGAAACTTTAGCCTATCTTTCAGAGCCACACGCTCTATGTCGTTTTTAGGTGCCTTCAATTCAAAATTCGGAAACCACGTATTTCTTTTTGCAAAACGTATCGAAGACCCTTCTGAGAAAAGCAAATATGCTTCCTTTTGGTCGTCTTCGTTAATACAGTAGTAGCCGTTGGCGTATGTTCTCTTCCAAATATTACCGAATGCCGAGGCACTTTTTATTTTGACAAGCATGTCGACATCTTCTGTGGTGCGGAGCCTGCCAAAAAGCAATGAAATGTATCCGCTTACAATTACATATGGCACATTCAAAAATCTCACAAAATTTAGCACTTCCTTGTCTAAGTCATTGAGCTCCTTGCCCTTCATCTTTATTGTTCTGCCTACGAAATCTACGCGCACACTACACTTTTCATTCCAAAGTATTTATTTTTATTGCTGACAATGAGCCAAGCCAACCAAATCAGAATAAAAAGGCAATAATGCCAAAGCGGGACGAAGGAGAATCCAAAGAAAAGTGTATAATCTTTGCTTTGTAATTTCAATTATGGAGCTTGATTTTCTAAAGTGGATAGACCACGCAGGCTTCTTGCTTGAAGCCAAAGGAAAGAAAATAGCAATAGACCCGTTTAGGATAAGAGACCCTGCTCAGGCAGGGAAGGCAGACATCATCTTCATAACGCACTCCCACTTTGACCATCTGAGCAATAAAGACATAGACTCTTTGCGCACCGATGGAACAAAAATAGTAGCGCCTAAAGAATCAGCAGACAAGCTTAGCGGAGACGTGCTCGCTGTAGAGCCGGGCAAGAGCTACAGCGTTGCAGGCATTTCCTTCTCGACAGTGCCGGCTTATAATACAAAGCCTGAAAGGCTAAACTTCCACCCTAGGGCTAATAACTGGGTGGGCTACATTATAGACACTGGCAAAGCAAAGGTCTACCACGCTGGCGACACCGATTTTGTGGAGGAAATGAGGCAAGTTGATGTCGACCTAGCCCTGTTGCCGGCAGGCGGCACATACACCATGGATGTTGACGAGGCGGCAAATGCTGCAAAGGCTATCAAAGCGACCTATGTGGCACCAATGCACTACAAAGCCCTTGCTGGCAAGGACTATGCAAAAATAGAGAAGAGGTTCAAGGAGCTTGTAAGCAATGCAGTTATTCTGCAACAGATTCAGGAGCCTTATTACTCTCTTCGATAATCCTTCCTATCTCTTCTGCCAGGCTGAGCAGGCTCTCTGGGCTAAGTTTGAATACTCTCGCTGAGCTATTGCTTACTTCCTGGGCTATTGCCTTGGCCTGTTCTTTGCTGATCCCAAGCTCCTTGGCAGCATCTTCTATTGCATTCTTCACCGTTTTCTTCTTGTGCTCCATCAAGGCGCTTAGTATGTGCAGTGCTGCCTTGTCTATTTTCCTCTTCGGCTCTATCAGGACTATGCTAGAATCTACCTTTGGCACAGGATTGAAGTTGCCCCTTGAAACGTCCATTATCTTTCTTAGTCTAAAAGAAAGCTGTGCTACAACGCTTAATTTTGAATAGCTCCGTTCTCCTGGCTTTGCAAGCATATGCTCAACGAACTCCTTCTGCAGGCACAGAACCGCTGGCAAGGAGTTGCTAGACAGGAACTCTATAGTCTTGCTGGAAAGCTGGTAAGGAATGTTTGCTATCATGATGTCTGCATTGCCCAGCTCAAGCTCTTCGCCTGTAGCTTCAAAGAAATCTTTGTTGATAAGCTTGAGCTTCTTGCTTTTCAGCTCCCTGCCAAGCCTGCTGTATAGGTCTGAATCGAGCTCCACCGCAATGACCTTCTTTGCAACTTTGCAAAGCTCCTTCGTGAGCACTCCCAGGCCCGGTCCCATCTCTATGACTATTTTGCCTGCGCCGTGCACTGCCTCCGCCCTTGCTATATTCTGATTTACAAGGAAGCTTTGGCCAAGCTTTTTCTTTGGCTTGAAGTCAAGCATTCAAACCCCTTTTACAAGCTGCGCATAAAGTCCGCAATCAGCTTCTTGAATTCTTCTGGCTTATCAAGGTAGCATGCATGGCGGGCGCCTTCTATTATCTCAACTCTTGCGCCTTTGACCTTGGCTGGCTTAGAGACATTGTCCAAGGAGCCCCAAATGAGAAGCACTGGAACTTTTATTAATTCTGTTTTTATTTCGCTTAGCCTTACTGGCCCCACGCCTATGACCGCGCTTATCTTGCTGCTATTCTGCTCTGCAAACTTTAGAGCAAGGTAGCCGCTCGCGCTTGCACCTAGCAGGACTGGCTTGTTCAGCCTGCTTACCAGCTCGCCTATTAGCGAGAGGATCTTCTCCTCATTCATTTCCTGCTTGTTTCTGCTGTTCGGAAAGCCTGGAATGTCAAGGGCAAACGAGGAATAGCCCAAGGAAGAAAGCAGGGCAGTTACGCCTGCTTGCTCCCATACTTTCGACTCAAAGCTGTAGCCATGAAGCAGAACCGCGCTTTTTTCATAATTTCCTTCCTGGAAATAGACAAAATCGTTGCCTTCAAACCTAATCTTCTTCTCCTCAAGCATTAGTCTACCACCGGAATTCCTTTCTTCTTTAGCAGTTCAGCGTCTCCAAGGCTGTAGCGCCATACAATATCGCCGCGCTCGTTGGTCTGCACGACCCAAGGCCTTACTAGAACGAGGTCTCCTTCTTTTATCCAGAAATCCCTCTTCAGCCTGCCTGGTATGCTGCAAAGCCTTTCGTAGCCGTCTGCACACCTAACCTTGAAGTTCGAAGCACCTAAAGCTTGAGAAACCCTGCCGACTACCTCGTTGCCCTGGGGAAGCTTAAGCTCGTGCACCACTTCCCCATTTTTCTTCTTTGCCATTCTATCACAGCTCTTTCACAGTATACCTTGCGCCGCAAGCCTCGCAGACTATGACCTCGTAGCCTCTTTCGCTTGACTCTATATGTGTATCTGGCTTGTGGCACTCCCTGCATATCACATACGTCTCGAAGTATTTCTTTATCTTGTCGTTCAGAACCTCAGGCTGGAACCTTGCGTTTATTTTGAGCGTCTGGCCATCTATGCTTGAAGGCGTTCCCAGCTCCTTTATTAGGAACCTCTGTATGAGCTCAGGCTTCCTTCTTGCAATATCCGCAATTTGCGCAAAGTTCCTTATTATAGTCTTGTTGCCCTGTATGAAGGAATCTGCCTTGGGTATGACAAAGTCTCCTGTAGCCTGGGCTTCGTTAGCCGGCATTAGCGAGAAGGCCCTGTCTAGCAGCGCATAGTACTCATTATCATTCATAAAACCAAAGATATTAGCAGTTTGAAGCTTAAATAATTATCCTCGAGGGCTGTTGTGGATTAGTCCTTGATTGAGGCAAAAACCTTTTCTGCTTCGGGGCCATCAAATGACATAGGCACTTGCCTTATTACTTTTACTCCTGATTGCCTCTTGAATTTGCTGAATAGGGATTGGCTAGTTGAAAAGGCGATGAATCTTTGTTCATGGGCGCCGCATTTCTTTATCGCCTCTTGTATGTTAGGCGTGCCTGCTACGTAAAGGAGCATTTCCATGCTTGGCTTGCTTGCCTTGCCCATGCCGCTATGCTTTCTTACAGCTGCGTTCATATAAGCAGGAAGAAGCTTGGCAGGGTCTATGCTCCTGCTAAGCAGCAAGACAAAATCGTGCTTGCCAGAAAGCCTGTCTGCTATCTTGATGCTCTCTTCAACAGTCTCAGACTCGCACACATATGCCACTGGCTTTGCCCGCTCCAGGTAATGCTGCATATATTCATATCCTACCGAAAGATTTACAAACTAGAGCCTGCAATTATTTTAATGTTCTTCTATTATCTATAAGCAAGATGTGATGCTATGAGCCAATTTGGAATACAAATGCATGCAAGGTCGAACACCAAGTCCACAGGCAATGGCAAAGTACTAAAGAAAAGCAGAGACAAGCGAAGGCATGAGTTTGGAGGCTATTTCGCAGCTACGAGAGTAGGAGACAAAAAGGTTGTAGAGAAGAGGCGTGGAAGGGGCGGCACAGTTCTGCCCAAGCTGAAGAGAATCGATGTAGCAAACGTGCTGACAAAGCAGGGCTACAAGAAGGCGAAGATAAGCGGGGTAATAGAGTCAAAGGACAACCGAAACTTCGCAAGGCTCGGAATAATAACAAAGGGCTCTGTCATACAGACCGAGCTTGGCAAGGCCGTTGTGCTCAACAGGCCTGGCAGGGAAGGCCACGTAGTGGCAAAGCTTTTAGAGGGGTGACTGCATAACAGCTAGAGTCTACTCCTTCTCGCCCGCTGACGAAGAGCAGCTAAAGAAAGTGCTCAGCTACGACCCGTATTTGGACAAAAACCTTGTTCCTTCTATGCCTAGCCAGTGGAATGATCCAAAGTACCTTGCTGAGCATCCTGAGATAAAGCAACAGGCCGAGGAGCTTGCTAAGAAGATAGACGAAGCTTTGCAAAAGCTCAGAAACGACAAAGAAGCCAACATCATATTTGCAAGGCAGGATTATGAGATAAAAAGCGGGAGCGAGCTTGGGCTTGACAATAGCCTGGAATACTTGTACATTGACCTTTCGGGCTCTGACTCAGACTGGGAGCTTGCTGAGAAGAAGCTGAAAAACGCTGTGAAGAGCATAAGCAGGCTGGACCCTGACAGCGAGAGGAAGGCAATAGAGGCGATAAAGAATGAAAGAGAAGGCGCTGAGCAGGGCCTTGGCATGATATTTGGCTAGATCCTATGCACTTGCTTAGCATAGATGACCTTTCAAAAGAAGAGATAAACGAAATCTTCGAAATAGCAGACGATGTTGGGGCAGGAAAGGAGGAGATAACAATAAAGCCGGATTCGATACTTGCTCTTCTCTTCCAAAAAAGCTCGCTGAAGACGAGGCTTGCGCTTGAAGTGGCCATATCAAGGCTTGGTGGAAGGGCGCTTTATCTCGATTTTGAAAACAGAACCTTGGCTTCCTATGCCCAAGTGCTTAGCACATATGCCAATTTCATTGCTGCAAGGCTACCAAGCCAGGATTCTCTTGTGAAGTTTGCCGAATTGTGCTCGGTGCCTGTGATAAACGCCGGCACAGAGCTAGAGCATCCGATATTGGCACTTTCAATCCTTTACCTGCTCAGAAGGCAGATAGGTATAAGCAGAAAAAGAAAGCTTGCAATAGTGGGCAATCCCGACCTAGGAAGCGTAAATTCCTTAATGCTTGGAGCAGCAAAGCTGGGCCTAAGCGTAGCAATAGCAAGCCCACAGGCATTCAGCGTCAATCCGCTATACCTAGTAAAGGCGAGAGAACATGGGGTGGTAGATCTTTTTAACAATGTAGCCGAGGCTGTGGAAGATACTGATGCTGTATACGTTGACACCTTTATTCCTGAAGAATCAAGTGCAGAAAAGCAAGAGATGGAAAAATTGGACCTAGGCGTGCTAAAAGGATCTGAAAAGTTTATAATATGCAACGAGGAAAAATGCAAAGAGCTTGCTGCAAACGCAAATGTGCAAGAAAGCCAAAGCAGGCTTCTTGTATCTCAAGCAATAATCTTATTCCTTTCTGAGAAAAATATATAAGCATTAGAAAGCAAACAAGATTGAGGGGTTGTAGCGTAACCTGGCAGCGCGGCAGGCTCCAGATGCTTAAGCTTGATGAGCGTTGCGATGATGAAGATCTGGAAGCATGATGCGTGAAGTAACCTGCAAGTCTGGGTTCAAATCCCAGCAACCCCAAAATATGCCTTCGGGGGAAGTTAAAAATTTAACGACGAAGAAAAGATTTATAATTTGTCAGGATCCTACTACTAATATACTACAAGGGTTGCACAATGAAAGCACTTGTATCTGTTTTTGTGCCAGCGAATTCGCGAAGGAAATATATCCTTCAGACGGCTTGTGCGGACCTTCGTACAAGCTATGCGTTTCTATCGCAGAGTATGTGGCGGTGAAGAGGCTTGGCATGCACAACTACCAAAAGGAGCTATTCTTCGAGAAAGGAACCTACGGCACGGCGCTCAACGACAAGGTTCCTGATGTCGTGGACGAAAGGG
>JAGDXZ010000019.1 GCA_023270015.1 Microcaldota archaeon
GCTGTGGGGCTTCGCCTATGCCTGTTGTGCCAGAGCTTGAGAGCAGGTTTGTTGTTTTTGAAGCAAAACCGAGATAAATAGTAATTGAGTTTGACGCAGGCACACCATTTGCAAGATTAAGCCATGTGGTTATTGTGCCGCTGTTGTTGCTTTCTATCCACGCTGGTATTATCGTGCCACTTTGTGTGAAGAACTCAAAATTTGCTATGTTGCCATTGTAAGCGATATAATTTGAGTAGCTTGATTCTGAGAATTGGATCATTTGTTGGAAAGGTGCAGGCGTTGCTGTGCTCTGCGAATTTGTTATAGTAATTGGAACATATGCCACTATTCCTGTAGGAACAGTTGCTGGAGGTGCTAGGGCAGCTGTAGAAGTGGACTGGACCTTTGTAGTCAAAGTGCCAATCTCAACCGTTTGGGATACGCCGTATTCTGTGAATCCAAGATAAATATAGCCTGCCAACGGCGTGCCTAAGGTATAGGAATTTGGATAAGGCGAGCTTGTTGGAAGCTGAAGTTGGACAGTTGCTTGCTGCCCGCTGCTAAGCGTGCCTATGCTGGCGCTTGCAGCATTGCTCAGCGTGCCACCACTTGGCACAAAATATACATTAACGTTGCTAAGTTGTTGTGCTATTGCCTGGCCAACTGTAATTGTAAGAGTGCCACTCGTAGACAAAATCGGGTTGCTGCACAAAAAGCCAGATTGTGAAATGCATCCTGTAGGTACATATGAGTTTTTATTGAAAACTCCGAGCTGGAACAATGCACCCAATACAACCGCAATGATGAGTATTGCCCAGCCATATGTCATTAGGTATTCCATTGCGCTCTGGGCTTTCATAGAGGCCTTAACCAAGAGCTTCTTTGTTATGATAGGATTGGTATGGCGATGTATTTTAGAACGTTTATTATATATCAAGCCCTTTTTCTGCATGCCCTCACTGATAGTATTAAAAAAAATAATAAATACCTTACTGGCGTTTTGGCGTTTTGAAGTTCATGCTTCTTACTGCCTACCTTTGAGCACAGCCTTGTAGACAAGCTCAGAATGATGTGTACTTAACGCGTTCTCGCCTTAGCAGAAGCCAGATAATGTTATGCGACCTATCGAACTTGAAGTTTACAATGCCATCAAGCATGTTTCCAGTCTTGTGGACAAGACACGTCGTTTCAAGAAGCTTTCTTATAGCAGGGCAATCCATCCTGCCTGGCGGGATTTCCATGGAAAGTCCGGCTGAAAAAGCGTGACTACAGCTTAGACTTCCTTACTACTCAATTTTTTGATAATACATGCAATCGCCAGCTGATGCACAACAACTAAGATTTACACCGCTAGAGCCAAACCATGGCTAAATGCTGGTTGCAATTCTTGGAAATTGCTTATTGGACTCGGCGGGATTCGCACCCGCGACCTCTCCGCTGCGAACGGAGCGCGCTACTACTGCGCTACGAGCCCTAGCACTTATTTAAAATGTGCTTCTTTATATAATTGTTTTCATGCATGAAGAAAAAGTGGAAAAAATACTTAAAGAGGCTCTGGCAAGGATAAAGCCCAGCAAAGAGGAAATTGAGAAGGAAACCGGGCAGGTAGACGAAATAGTGAGAAGGCTTGAGAGGATAGTGCCAAGGGATGTTGAGATAAGGGTCGTAGGCTCGCTGGTGCACGGCACAAACCTTAGGGGAAGCTCTGATATAGATGTATTCCTTTTGTTTGACAAGAAAAAGGGCAAAAAGGAAATAACAAAAGAAGGGCTCAATTATGCAAAGAAGATAATAGGCAAAGGAGACGACTACGAGATAAAATATGCAGAACATCCATATCTTAGGGCATATTTATACAGCCTGGGAGTGGAAGCAGACATAGTGCCTGCATACAAGATAGAAAACATAGAGGAGATGGCAACAGCTGTTGACAGGTCGCCACTTCATACCGAATTTGTCCTTAGCCATTTGAGCGAAAAGGAAAAGGATGAGGTTAGGCTGCTAAAGTTCTTCCTCAAAAACCATAGCCTTTACGGCGCTGAAGTCTATACCGGCGGATTCTCAGGATATCTCTGCGAGCTGCTTGTATACCAGTTCGGCTCTTTCTACAGCGTACTTAAATTTTTCGCAGAAGCAAAGCTGCCGATAGTGGTAGAGCCAAAAAGCAAGGAGCTTAACAAAAATATTGAGCTTGTGAAGAAGTTTGGTTCAAAATTTGTTGTGGTGGATCCGGTAGACCCTGACAGGAACGTGGCTGCACCTGTGTCTATGGAATCTTTGGCGAGATTTACGCTGCTTGCAAGGTCGTTCATAGCAAAGCCTTCAAAAAGCCTTTTCTACGGCAAGGGCTTTTCCCGTGAAGAGGCGATATCTGGACTAAATGCCTTCCTCCGCACCGCAGGCTTCCATGTATTTGTCATGGTTACAAAGCTTCCAAAAAAGAGCGAAGACATAACCTGGCCACAGCTTAGGAAAACGGCGGAGATAATAAAGGAGTTTGCAAGCACATACTCGTATAATTTCGAACTCACAATCCCGGTAGTGTTTGAGGACAAGGGAATAATGCTGTTTGTTTCGCGCGAGCTGCAATCAAAGTCAAGGATCATGAAAGGGCCAAGCGTATTCATGAAGACGGCAAGCGACCTATTTCTCAAGAGGCACAAAAAGGCGATAGCGACGTTTCTGAAAGACGATATTCTCTTTGCCATAGAGCCAAATAGGTTCAAAAGTGCAGAAGAGCTCCTTAGGTTTGTTGCAAGGGGCGGGCTTAGAAATAGGAGGAAAGATGTAATGCTGAAAGGCGCAAAGCTCTATGTGGACAAGGTGCCAGAAGACTATGTAGACATAGTCTACGGAGAGCTAAGGAAGAAGTTTCTCAACCTATAGAGAGAAGTTTCTTTCTTGTTTCATCAGGCTCAGGAGCTCGTCGAGTAAGTCTATGTCTTCTTCTTTCTTGCCCTGCTTTATAAACTGCAAAACCTTTTCCAAAAGCTTCGGATCGCTGGATAAGAACTCGCCAACCTGCTTGTAGCGTTTTGACGCTTCTGTGCCGCAATAATCTGTAGCTTCGGCAACAAGGTTGTCGTATATTTTCCTCTTCTCATAGCCCCTCTGTTCCATCCTTCTTTTCAGAGTTTTAAGATGCTCCCTCAGCACTATTACCTTGGCATTCTTAATCTTCATGTCGCAAAGCAGGTGGCCTTCTAGTATGATCGTTTGCTTACTTCTTCTCACAAGCTCGTTAAGCAGCTTGGCAAGCTTTTTGGTATTTATTATGCTTGCGCCAAATTCGTCTTTTCCCATAACCAGCTTGTGCTTTATCGCAAATTCGTTGACAGTTACAAGCTCAGCATGCTTAAGCTTTTGTTTTAGCAGTTTTGCGAGCCTGGACTTGCCAGTGCCTGGCGTGCCTGTAATTACGATTGCTTGCATTTGCTGTCACTGCAACAACGGCTCCACAGTACCAAGGAGCATGTCAATGGTATCCTTGCTTGTCTGTATTACAAGAGCATCGCTTGCTGGTATCTCCAGCGTTAGCACATAGTTCTTGCTCCCTGAAAAGAGCCACGAGCCTATGATGTTGTTCTTGTATTTTATAGACATGTCTGCCACGTAGTGAGATATGCTCACGAGCTTGCTTACAAGCGGCTCTAGTGAGGGATCATACTGCTTTATCGATATCTCCTCTTCCTGCTCCTTCCTTGTAACCGAAGACGGCTTTATGTAGGGCACCTTTGCTAAAGAAGCCTTGCTCGCTATGAGCGCATCAAGCTCCTTATACTGTGAAGTTAGGCTCTCAAGCTCGTTGTTTACCTTCTCGACTTCGTCTGCATATCCGCTGAGAAGCGCCTTGAAATAGTTGTCGACTTCAGTTTTTATGTTTTGGAAGGTTGCCTTCATGTCCTTCTTTGTAGTATATTTTCCAGGGTTTAGAAGCAAGTCCCTAAAGCTAATCCCGTATTTTTCCGAAACGATTTCATCGATTTCGTTTATGAAAACATCGGTCTGCGGATCCCAAGGCGGTGCTTGCTTTGCCATAATCTCACACTTACTATTTTAAAATAAAGATTAAAGAAAGTAACCCAAAGTTCAGGCTAGATCACAAGCACATTCTCTTCGCCTCCTTTCGCTGTGAAAACTTTTGTATCTTTCTTCTTTTCTCCAAGCACATAAACCTTGTAGTTTCTTCCAGGCAGTGAATCTATTTCTACTGAGCCGCTTTCATCTGTCTTGCCAGAAAACACTTTCATTCCGACGTACTCTACCTTCAGCCTTGCCTCTACCGGCATGCCTCCTGAGTTCCTTATTTTGATCCTCATTTTTTCCAACCCTGGCGAATAGGTCTCTGCTGCCGGAGCTCTAGGCACGCTTATCTCTCTAGTCAGCACAAGCGCTGCGTCGCGTACAGGCTCGCTATTCATGCCCACTGAAACGAATGCACATATCCTGTTGCCCATTGTCTTCAGCATCTTTTGGACCTTTCCTTGCTCTGCATCAAAAATTAGGTCGCTAGCTGCAAACCTCACTACGTCTGGGCTCTGCCTGAAATAAAGCTTGTTCTGGCACAGCCTTCTTATGCTTTTGTTTATGTCTGTCACGTTGTGCGTTATTAGGACAAGACCCACCTTCTTTTTCCTGAAGTCCTGTATCCTTTGCTTCAAATCTGCAACTACGGCCTCTGAGGAGTTGCCATGCAGGGCAAGCTGGGCCTCCTCAAGCAAGGCAAGGAGCCTCAAGCCAGGAGAGGCATCTTCTGGAAAAGAGTCAATGACAGAATAAAGCTGGTTCAGTATGAGCGAATAGTAGAAAGGCTTCATGCTGTTGCTCACGCTGGAGAGGTCGAATATGGCTCCTTTTTCGAACAGCTTTGCGAAGTCTATGCCTTCAGAATAGGCAAACTCCCTCCGCATTAGCATGAGCCTGAGATTCTGCAAGGCAGCCATCGTGTTCTCGCCATGCTTCGTGAACTCTATTCCGACATTGCTCCTTTTTGCGTGCTCTTCTATTATCTCCTCTTCTATCACGTTGTAAACTTCTTGGGGATCCGGCCTTGTCGTCTTAGCGTAGACCTTCTTGAACGCAGCAAGCAATACTTTCTCCAAAGTCCTTGTATAGGGACCTGCGTTTGAAGCAAGGGCTAGCAGCGAGGCGAGGTTTTCGTAGAACCTTTCTATGCTGATTTCAGCGTCGCATTTGAAAAAGTTTATAGGAATGCTGGACCTGTAAAAGCTTATCACTGGCATGCTGTTTGCATATCCAAAGGCGCTCCATTCTTCGGTAGGCGCTATCGCAACTATGGGTATGCCCTTATTGTGCACCTGCTCGGCAATGCTCATTGCCGCAAAGGTCTTGCCTGTGCCGGGCAAGCCGGATATGATCGTGCCAAACTTCAGCGAAGAGGAGTCTATGCAAACATTTAACTTGTTCTCTCCGTGCACGAGCCCGCTGCCTATGCAAATGTCGCCGCTTCGCACCGCAACAGTTTCCAGGCCCATGACACGCTGGATTGCCGGGGAGAAGAAAACAAACTTTGCAGCCAAAGATTGTCCTATTGGCATGTCATTTTTCCTTGCTTTTTCGAACAGCTCTTCCAGGTTCTTGACACTTATTTTTGAAAAGCTAGAAAGAATCGATCTCGACCTCAGGTAATCAATCAGCGTGCGGTCGTTTTCCGGAAACGCAAAAACTACGTTGTAGCATGCGTTTGAAGACTCTGCCTCGTTAAGCGATTCAAGCCAAGAAGCGAGAAGCTGCCTTCTGTAAGAGTTGTAGTAAAGCTCCGAGTTCAGGTTTATTTCATTCACGCGCCTTACCGCCCTTGTTTGGAAGCCGCTCAGCTCGTCCTCGACCTTCTTCCTCATCTTCTCAGCATCTTTCGCGTCAAGCCTGTAAAAAATTATTACAAGCAGATGGCTTGAGAAACCAAGGAGAGAGTACAGGTCTATGCCCTTTGTCTGAAGCGCCGAAGCGAGGAAGAAGCTTCCGCTTAGCTCCATGCTGGCCTGCCTCGTCCTTATTCCATACCCGTTCCCAAAGCCGTCATGGGTAAGCACCAACGTCCGCATGCGCATGAGGTCGTGCACCAATGCAAACTCTTTTCCCAGGCCCGCCTCCAGAAACTGCTCGCCATTCAGCCCTTCAGGAATCGAAACTATCTCTTCAATCATCGCAAAACACCCAGGCAAAAGGAAAAGGCAAGAAGCAAGACGATAGCCACAAGCAAGGAAAAAATGACAAACTGGAAAGATGAAGAAGCGCCTTTGAAAAGCTCGCTTGACAAGTCAGGCATAAACAACACCAAGCTTGTTGCTTGACAAGTAAGCGTGCAAGATGCTGCAACGAGAAAATAGGCAGGATGCAAGCTCGTCATAGTCCCTTGCGAAAAGCACGAGCCTATCAGCATTTGTTCTTTTGCCGATAAGCCTTGACCTGCACCTAGCAATGCCCAGCTTTTCGTAAGCAGCCTTTTCCAAAGCCCTGCCTGAATAAAGCCCATATCCGTTTGCGATTAGCATGTCTTTTGCGAAATCCTCGAAGCCCATGCGCGCTGAAACTGCTTTTTCGATAGCAGCAGGGCCTAGCCTTATTACCAGCTTGTCTTTTCTAAGCCTCAAGCCTCTTAGCATTGCGTAGGCAGCAATGCCGGCAGAGAGCACAAGCACCTGGTAAAGTATCATGCTTCTACAACCTCGAACGTATTTTTATCAAGCCAAATGACCCTGTAGCCATAGCTCGGCAATTCTTCAATCATGCCCTCTATCTGCATTCGTTCAAGCCCAATCGAGCTTACCAACTCCTCTATGCTGTGTCTGCCTGAATTCCTTATAACAAGCTGCAAAATCGCCTTGCGCAAAAATTCCTCCGCTTTTCTTCTTGCCATAATTTCAGATTCCAGCTCCTTCTCAAGCAGGATTATGCGACGTGCAAGCAGCTTCGCTGCCTCGTCGCCATTGCGTTCCCTTGCTGAATTGCCTGAAAACAGCTCCTCTACGTGCGACTTTGACAAAGCCACAATTAAGTATGGCAGCAAATTAGACATATCCACTGTGCATTGCTGCGAGATGTTCCCAAGCAAGGCAAGGAACTTTGACAAGGATTCATTGAGGAAATAAAGTGGCGAGATTGTTGAAAAGGTGTCAAACACAATCTCCTCCTCGGAAATTGAGAGCATGAAGAAATGGCCCGGCTCGTTGCCATCGATCATGTATTTGACCGTGCTTCCTCGCCCAACTAATTTGAGATTCGGGTAGTTTGAAAGGATGGCTTGCACCTCTGCCAGGCTAGACCTCATCTTTGCAGGCAACTTTATGCTGCTTTTCAGATATGCTTCCATGCTCTCATTCTTCTGACAAGACTCTCGCAAAAGAGTCGGCTATGCTTTCGTCTTTGATGCCGAGCTTTCTCAAGAAGTCAATAATCCGCAGCCTGGGCACGCTCCCGATTAGCGCTGCAACCATCTCGTCTATTTCCAATGTCTTCTTCTGCTTTGCTAGATCCACAATCTTGGCGCCAAAATCGCCAAACAGCGAGTTGGCTAAAGTTTCAAATTTTTCCAAATCTACCTCTATGTACATGCCTCCACCCAAATACAAACTTATGTGCTCCTTTGCCTTGTATCCTGTGATGCGTTCAACAACAAAAACCTGCTGGGGCATAGTAGACCTTTTGCCAAGCATTACAACAAGGCAAGCGCCAACTCCAGCGCCCTGCACGCCCCTAATAGCCTGCTTAGACAAGTTATAGCTCGCTGCAAGCTTCTCAAGCTCATCTTCATTTTGCAACCTGAATATAAACAACGTAGAAATGTTGTCAAGCATGCCAAGCTCCATGTCGCCTATAAGCTGCGTCGCCATTATGACTCCTATGCCGTATTTTCTTCCTTCGCGCAGCAATGAGTTGAAATAAGCAGAGGCCCTCATGATCTTCCAAGACTCGTCAAGAACGACAAAGGTGTTAAGCTTGTTTATTCCTCTTTTCCTCATCCCTTTTACTATGCTCTCCAAAGCCTTTTCGGCAAGCTCTTTCTTCTTTTCCTCATCAAGCGAAGAGAGGTCTATGCGCTCTATTCCGTATTCCTCAAGGCCCGAATACTCGCCGGTAAAGTCTATGCAAAAAACGTGCATACCAAGCAGAGAAGCAAGCTTCACTGCAAGGCTTTTAAGCAAGAACGTCTTGCCGCTGCCGCTCATACCGCATACGAAAACATGAGGGTTTACGAGCCTTTCAAAATCCAGAAAAGTGGGCCTATGCAAATTAGCATCTAAGCCAAGGTATACGCCGCTTGCCATGCTTGATATTAGCTCCTGCTCCGACAAAGTGTTCAGCAAAGGCATCATGCCATCAAGGCTTTTACGTGTTGCCAACACAGAATAGCCCCTCTAGCTCTTTTCCTTTCATCATTCTGCACTCTATCCCTTCAATGCCCGCAAGCTCGTTGGCAAGGTTTTCAGCATTCGCAATTACTTGCTTTGCCGCAAGCGCCGCTGAAGGCTCCTTTGCAAACACTTTGACAAAGATTCTTGCAAGCAAAGGCCTCGAATCGCCTATGCTCTCGAGCTCGCCGTTTATCACCTCTATCTGCTTCCTAAGCTCGTTCTGCTTGGGGTAGCTTGCCTTTGCAAGCTTGAGCTCTTTGAGCTGCTTCTTGTACTCAAGCTCCTCCCTAATCTTGCTCGCATCAGCGCGCTCTATCTTCAATACATACTCAATATCAAAACCTGCTGATGCAAGAACGTCTTCTATGCGCGCTCTCTCTGCATTATTTACGCTAAGCTCAATGGCGCTCATCGCCAGGTACTCGCTGCCAAGCTCCCATACCAAGCAAGAAGCGTTGAACAGGGCAAGGCGCTTTTTGGCGCTAAGAATGCTTGCTAACATGCGCATCAAATCAACCTAAACCTATCGAGTACGCCGGCGTCGGAGCCCATTACAGAGGCGAGCTCTTTTATACTTATTGCGGTAAGCACAAGGCTGAAGAGCGGCAGGACAAAAGCATAAAGCACAAGATATGCCAGTATACCGAAGACCTTCTCGATAAATCCTACAAGCACATCCATGCCAGACTCTATTAGCGAATAAATCTTTCCGGGTATTGTGTTTGAGCTAAGCACATTGGCATAAGTGCCATAGGTGCTTATCTGAGAAAGCTGGCTTAGCTCAGCAGGCAATTGCGATATATAGCCATTTGCAACATAAGCATTGAAGACATAAGAGAGGGGCAATACCACATATATGCCTATTGCAAAAGCGATGAGAAAGCTTCCTAGTTTGCGTGTAAGGTAAAAAGTCCTGAGCACCATGCCAAGCGGCAGTATTACCGCTATCGCAGTAGCTGCTGCAAAGAGTATGAAAGAAGCCTGCAGAGAGGCGCTGATCGCTATAGTGGCGACAAGCTGCGAAGCGTACTTTATCTGCGAAAGTAGCGGCGCAAGGAATATGCTCGCAAGGCCTAGCAGGGCGTATACGCCATAGAGAACTCCGAGCAGCATTGAGGAAAGCTCAAGTATAGACATGTTGGTACTTCCCATGAATGTATACGGCGTCGGAGACACGAGGTAGTTGTATGCTACACACATGGCCTTGTTTGGTTGCAAAAGTAATGGGCAACTTAGCGAGGTGTTGGCCTGCATGCTTATTCCGTTTAACATCATGCTCACAATCCCATTGGCTGAGAAAAGGGCCATCAAAGACCCAACAAGCAAGCCGTTGAAAACACTTTGCATTATTTCATTCTTGCCGAACTCCTTGAGTTTCTTGTTGTCAAGGGCAAAGCCAAAACCCAAGGCTATGCCAGCTACACCAAGCATTATGCTTATTACAAGCACAGACACGCTATAGCCGTAAAGGCCAAAAGCCTGCATTGCTTCGCCTATATGGTGTTTGTGTTGTTAAGGAGCAAATGCGTAGACGCTATTGCAAGGCCATTAGACGCAAGCGATAATACGCCGACAATTATTGCGCCGACCAGTATGTCTGCAGCTGTTGAATGCATCGAAGCCCGCTTGTAAGCAGGGAAAAGCTGCGCTATAGCAAAGAAAATGCCTGCTATGGTGAAAAGTATGGCGCTGAGCAGCGGGCCTATATGTGCGAGAAGATTCTGTATGCTTTGCAGTGTTGCAACGATGTCGAGGAGATAGAGCCCAAAGCCAAGGTAATTCATTTTGCCCATGCTCTCACTTTATACTCTAGTAAATATTTTTTACTTTGATAAACATTTAAATATGTTTGTAAAATCACACCTTCCTTGTTTTCAAAGGATCAAGAAGAAGCAGGCTCGGCGAGCAATTAAGGCTAAAGCACAGTCTGAGCAAGAAAAGGAAGAATATTAAAGGTATCCCCACAAAAAGAATATAGTGGTTTTATGAAGATAAGGCCAGGAAGGTCTGTAAGGAACATTGACGCTACACAGCCTTGGACGAGGTACTCAATAAGGAAGCCTAGGAAGAACTACATAAAGGCCTTGCCAAGGACGAGCTTGCTAATATTCAACATGGGCACCAATAAGCCAGAGTACGACCTAGAGCTTAGCCTTGTCTCAAAGCAAGACATTCAGCTTAGGTCAAACGCGCTAGAAGCAGCCAGGCAGGTCGCCAACAAGTACCTTGAAAAGGAGTTGCCTGGCAACTACTACTTCTACGTAGTGACATACCCTCATCACGTAATAAGGGAGAAGAGGTTCGCAACAGCTGCTGGAGCTGACAGGCTTTCACAAGGAATGTCAATGACATTCGGCAAGCCAACAGGCGTTGCAGCGAGGGTAAAAGAGGGCACTAAGGTCTTTGTGCTTAGAACCTTCTCGGCAAACAGGAATAAGGCAAAGATCGCACTTGAGCGCGCAATAAAGAAGCTCTCTGGCAAGTACGCTATACGCGTAGAAGAACTTAAGCCTAATGCTAGCCAGCAGTCGAGCCAGATCTTGCCCAGCGAAAGCGACGAAGTGGCAGGCTGATTTAAAGATGCGAATTCTGCTGCAGTTCCCCGAAGGGTTGAAGCAATACGCAATGCAATATGCGGAGAAGCTTGAAAAAGAGGGAAACGAGGTTTATGTTTCAGCAGAGCCCAGCTTCGGCGCGTGCGACTTGGCAATAGACGAGGCAAAGAAAATAGGGGCAGACAAGCTTGTGCACTTCGGCCACGCAGAGTTCAAGCGCGTAGATTTCAACGTAGAGTATGTGGAATACCCTATAACTGCCAGCTTAGACCTTTTGCCAAAGTCTTTGGAATTGCTAAAGCCCTACCAGAAGCTCTGCATACTTACCACCATACAGCACGTTCACCAGCTACGAGACATAAAGGCTTTTTATGAGCAAAACGGCAAGCAAATATTCCTCAACAAGCCGAACGGGTTTGCAAAGCATGAAGGCCAGATCCTAGGCTGCGATGTAGGCAACGTAGCGTCGCTTGACAAGCAGGTAGATGCCTTCGTTTATTTTGGCGGCGGACTTTTCCATCCGGTAGGCGCTTTGATGCAGACAACAAAGCCCTTCTTTGTCATTGATCCCTTTCAAGGCAGAATAGAACAAATAGACTACCTTAGAAAGGAGGAAGAAAGCAAGAAGAAGGCTAGAATTGCAAGGGCAGCGACGGCAAGGAGGTTTGGCATCTTGGTTAGCACAAAAATAGGCCAGTACAACCTCGCCCTGGCAAATATCCTGAAAAAGAAAATAGAAAGCAAAGGCATGCAAGCAGTTGTTTTGCTGGCAAACACCTTCGACTTCGACTCATTAAACAACATGCTTGAAATAGATGCGTTTGTCAACACTGCATGCCCGCGACTCGTTACAGAAGACCAGGAAAGGCTGAGAAAGCCCCTAATAAGCCCTGACGAGCTAATGCTAATCTTGGAAAGTAAAAGAAAGAAATAGAAAAATTAAAACAAAACACCAGGCATCATGAAACCTTTGCGGTTACTGTGCCTATTTCGGTCATGAGTCCTGAAGCGCTCGCCGTGCTATATGTGGCCCATATCTGACCGCTGAATCCTGCACCAAGAGTGCTAGGTATACCGCCAGAGTATGGCGAGAAAGTGAATGTTTGCGTCTGCCCGCTATTTAATGATATACTATTAGGCGTTGCGGTTTCTACTCCACCACTAGGGGATCCTGCAGCCGTAGGGCAAGCGCTAGGCACAGTGACGCCACTAGGCACAAAGCAAACGTAAACGCTGTTCCAAGCAGTACCTGTTGCTTGACCCACAGTAACTGAAAAGCTAGTGGTTGTAGCTACTGGATTGCTGCAGAAGAAACCCGATTGAGGAATGCAGGCTGTGCCGAGGAACGAGCTGCTGCTGAATACGCCGAGGCTGAACAGTGCGCCGAGCACTACTGCAATTATGAGTATTGCCCAGCCATATGTCATTAGGTATT
>JAGDXZ010000011.1 GCA_023270015.1 Microcaldota archaeon
TATTGGCTGGCCTTCGTCAAGGGTGTTTGTTGCCGCTGGCGATGTTATTGAAGGTATACCAAGCGCAGGATCGATTGTCAAAGTGTTGACAGAAGCTATGGTATTTGCTCCGGTGCTGTCTGCAAAGAAAGCGTTAAAGGTCCAAGCGCCATAAATAGTATTGCTTGTACCTGTTGAAATTGTATTGCTAAAAAGCACATTTGCACTGCTTTGGATTCCGTTGTATGCTGTTATTTCTATTGAATTTGTTGTCAATGAATTTATTGTAATTATTATAGCATTATTTGTTGTTGAGGGCGCAAATGTATTGCTGCCTATCCAGGTGTTTGAAAGAATAGCGTTTGAATTTGTGACATAAACATTAAAAGTATAAGGTAAAACACCTTCGGATATGCTACTTATTGTGTATATTGCATTCTGGGGATAATCTATCGGTGTTGTAATTGTGTTTGAAACATAGCTTAAGCCTGTCGCATTCGCCATGCCGAGCATTGCCAATATTGCTATTATAAAAACTGGCACAAAAAGCGTTTTTCTCATTCGACCCCCTTCTTCATTGTTGCTTTTTTAATGCATGCTTAAGCTTAAAAACATTACTGCAGCATTGCGCTTTCCAGCGTACAGTCCTCCGGCTTCTTATCGTTTCTCAGCCTGAGAAAGGCCGGGGCCCTGAGCATATGTTCTTTTGTCATCTCCATGAACCTGACCTCTGCCACTAGCTTTGGCGAAGTGTAGGTTATTGTCTTTCCGGGCTCTGCCTCGCCCACCTCTACTATTGGCTTCTTGAGCTTGCTCTTTGACAATTCGTTGAAAAGCGCTTCACGCTCCTCTTCGCTGAATCCCGTGCCCACCCTGCCTATATAAACAAGCTGCTCTCCTGAGTAGAGCCCGAGCAGCAGGGCACTGAGCTTCTCCTGCTCGCTAGAGGTGAAGCCGATTATGACAGCATCTATTGTGTTTAACGCCTTTATCTTAAGCCAGTCCTTGCTCCTCTTTTGCACATACGGCGAGTCTATCCGCTTTGCCATTATGCCCTCCAAGCCCTGCTCCTTGGCTCTGTTGAAAAGCTCAATTCCCTTTTCAAATATGAATGGGGACTTTATGGCATAGTTGCTCTCTGCTAGCGTCTTGTCCAGTATTTCCTTTCGCTCTAGGAGCCTTTTGTCTAGAAGGTCTTCGCCGTCTTTGTGAAGTATGTCAAACACTACGTAGGTAGCAGGATGAAGCTGTGACAATACTTCTATTTTTGTCTGCTCTCCACTCTGCTCCCTTTCCTGCAGCAGGTTGAAATCTGGCTTGCCGTTGTGGAATACTACAAGCTCACCGTCGAGAATTGCCCTCTTTGCATCTACCTGCTTGTAGAAGTCAGCAAACTCTGGATATCGGGCCTGGAAGAAAAGCATTCGCCTATTTAAGAACATTACGCGCTTTGCTTGCGTGTCGATATAGGCTATGCACCTTGTGCCGTCATACTTTATCTCCATCAAGAAGTCCTTGGAATCGAAAGGTTTTGAAGGAAAAGCCAGCATGGGCTTTACCAGCACAGGCTCCTTGTCCCAAAGGCTCATTGTATCATTGCTTCAAGCTTTCCGTGAGGCTGTCTATGAGGCTCTTTGCCGCCTTTACCTCCTTTTCCGCTTTTATCTCATATTCCTTGCCAGCTGCCTTTGCCTTTATGAGCTCCCTCAGCGCTTCAACGTAGGTATCCTTGAACTGCTCTATTCCTATTGCCTCTTTGCTCATTTTTTGAATAAGCAGCTGTGCGAGCTCAAGCTCCTTCTTTTCAGGTTTTTCCTGATTCTTTAGTTCGCTTATGTCCTCTACCGGTACCACCTCATCAGCATAGTGCAAAGTATGCATTAACAAAGAATTCTGGTAGGGCCTTAACGCGACGATGTGCTCACGCTCGCTCATTGTTAGGGTGCCAACCGCTAGTTTGTTCAGCAGCCCCATTGCTGAGAGAAGGAGGAAATACGCGTGGCTGCCCCCTTTGTCGGGCGCCACATAATAACTCCTCTCCACATATATGGGGTCAAGCTGCGACGTGTCGACAAACTCCTTGATTTCTATGCGCTTTGTTGATGGTATTTTGATCTTCTCTAGATCCTCCTTCTCCAGTACTACAAACTTATCCGCTGATAGCTGGAAGCCTTTCTTAATCTCCTGCCAAGAAACTTCCCTGTTTTCTACTGGGCACCATCTCTTGTACACAATCCTGTGCCCATTCTTGCATAAAGAATGCAAGGGCGGTTCAGCGTCGTGTGTAGCAAGATACACTTTTACAGGTATATTTACAAGGCCGAAGCCTATAGCACCATTCCAGACGCTCTTCATAATTTTACCATTAAAAAGTAAAAGATAAAACGCTATCACTCTTTATCTCGCCTCTAATCCAAGCATTGAGCCGTTGCATGTTGTTGTAACACACATGCAGCAAGTTCCATGAGCGTGCAGGCGAAATTTTTAAGTGAGAACGGCCTGCGCAATAAGTTTATAAGGGCGAAGCCCGAATTCACAATCAGAGGTATTTAGGCATTGCTGGTTGGTTAAACGGCAGGCCGTTGATTACGTTATCTGACCTATTTGAAAAATTGCATAATGCCTTAACCAGCTTTGCAGCAGACATAGAAGAACTTGTAGAGACCGACAAACGAGTCGCAAGTGAGCAGGAAATTGTTGATTTGCGCGAGCGCATAAAAGAAAAGCTCAAGAAAAAGGAGGACTTGGAAGACCGCACCAAGGTAATAAATCTGCTTAATTTGCTTATATCCAACGAGAAGGTTTTGGAGCTCATAAAAGACGACGCGGAAGAATGGATAGCGCTGCTTGATGCGATAGAGGCTAATGTTTCATCAAAAGCGGTCAACACTGAACAAGAGAAAAAAGAAATCGAGGAAATCAAGGCGCTGACTAAGGACCTGACCGAAGTTATAAAGAAAAGTTAGCGCATTCTTGCGCTCCGTCAAAGTCGTCACAGCCTAATTCAGGCGCGCTGCTTGCGCGGCAAGAAATCCAACCAGGTTTTGCGCGTGGCTATGCTCGCTTTTAACTCTTCAGGCACTGCTGCGTTCGAACGAAGGATTTCGTTTACTTCTCTGTTGCCTTTTGACTTTAGCGCTAAGTATGCCGCTTCGGTAAGCTCGTTGGCCGCGAGATTTTTCAAAACTTCCACACTTGTTTCTTCTTCTATTCGAGATACTATGTAGCTTTCGTCTATTTCCTTGACCCTCTTGTTGCTGGCTGCTGCCGCTCTAACTTCTGGATTTTCGTCGCTAAGCAGCGTTTTTAGGAATATGGTAAACTCAGGGTTTTGCGTGCTGTTTGAGGCGAAAGCAGCCCTCACCTTGTAACTTTTGTGAGCGGCTGCCACAGCGTAGTATTTAACAGGGAGCACAGGGTTTGATGCCGCGGCAATTGGCACTTCGACCCGCTCGTCGCCAAGCAAGGCAACTATTGTTTCGTCCGCAAGCTCGCTTAGCCTGCTGCTCTCTGCCACTGTCGCCCTTACTGCAAAGTACAAATCGTGCGCGTATTTCTCCACCTCCGCTATGGGCGTGCCCGGGTCAGAAGCCTTGCGAATTATGTATGTGAGATTAAACTCTTGCTTGCCTACCTCTTCTGACATAAAACCACATTAAATGATTTCGTGCAAGATATATACGCTTATGCACAGACCTGGCGCGCAATGCAAAAGTATTTTTAGCGTAGTGTTGAATTATATTGGTTTTTATGGGCAGCATTCGCTCAGAATTAGAATCTGCAGGATTAGTGTTTCCCGACTTCCGCAGGAGCAATGTAGAAGTGGCGAAGGAAGTGGCAAAAGGTGATGGCGCACTAATTGGAAATGGTCGTAGCAAATTGTTCTTTCTTACAATAGATGCACTTGGTTACGACTTGCTTGAAAAAGCAGTGGCAAAAAGCCGATTGCTAAAAGGCGTGTTCGGAAAAGGAAGCCTAGAAAGGATAAGCACAGTATTCCCCTCTTTCACACCTACTGTCTTTACCAGCATAGACTCTGGCCTGCTGCCTTCAGAACACGGCATAATAGGAAGCCCTTTACCGATAAAGGAATATGGCGCCCTTCGTGACATCTTTGGCGTTAGCTGGTGGCCTGCCGCTAACGAAGATGCAGTAGTGCTGTTTCCCCAGCCGAAGACTGTGCTGCAAATGGCCAAGCATAAAGGCTTTTTTTATTTGCAAGATGAAAAGATAGTTAGGAAATCGGAAAAAGCGGACGCGATGAAAAGTATAAGGGTTTTGCCCTATATTTCGCAGGATGATTTCGTATTCCAAGCAAGGAAGCTTGCAAAAACAGCAAGATTGGTTTATGCATACATTTGGGAATTAGATCATGTCCAACATGTCTACACAAAAACAGCCAAGCAAGGTTTCGAAGTTGTAACCTATTTGCTCGAGAGGCTTGCGGAGAAGGTAATACCTTATCTTCAGAAAGAAGGTTGGCGAATAATAATAACATCAGACCATGGCCAACTGTCGACAAAAAGAAAGGATGCTATATTTTTAGGCCCGAATTCAAAAATCATGCAAGACCTTGCAATGCCGCCATGGGGAACTGAAAGCACAATGTTTTTTGAAGTGGCAGAGTCGAGAGAAAAGAGTTTTGAGACAAGGTTTGGACAGCATTTTGGAAATAGGTTCTTGCTTTACGACTCTGAGGAAGCAATTCGTTCTGGTTTGTTTGGCAGAGGTTATGTAAAGCCCGCTCTTAGGTACAGGTTTGGAACACACATAGCAATTTCAAAAGGCAGCTATACTCTTAGATATGTCGCACCCAGCTCTACGATAGGCAAATTTGGCTTGGGACATCACGGCGGCTTGACAAAGGAAGAAATGCAGATACCATTGCTTATACTCTAGCTCAAATCAGATGCTAGAAAAGAATTATTAAGTTGCTTTGATTAGTTTAAGCAATGCGACCTAGAAGAAACAAAAATCTTTTACTAGACCTGGCTTTGCTCATTATAGCTGGATTTATACTAGCTAGCGTTCTTTACTCCATACTGGATTATCTCAATATCGAAAGCTACCTGAGATCTTGGCTTCTTGCACTCATTGTAGTGGTATTTGGCGTTGCCATAACTTGGATAATTGCAAAAGCCATAAAGGAGTACATCCTCCTAAACGGCATAAAGCAGGAAGCTGACACAATATCATTGCTTTTTGAGATAGTTGCGTATGTGCTCGTAGCAATCATAGCTCTTTACCTGATACATGTCAACGTCACTGGCTTGCTTATAAGCGCAGGCTTCCTAGGCATAGTTCTCGGCTTTGCCGCACAGTCTACACTTGGCAACATCTTCTCAGGCATTTCCATGATACTCGCAAGGCCTTTTGAGCCTGGAGACTACATAGTAGTACAGACTTGGCAATACAACAAGCTTCCTTCTACTTATCCTCATGAGGAATATATTCCAGGCTATTCAGGGACTGTAGAAAAGATAGGCCTGCTGTATACTGAGCTACGTGACGACGCGAATACTCCGGTATACATACCAAACGGCATACTCAACCAGGCCCTTATTATGAATTATCACCGCGCCTCTACGCGGATAATAAGGTTCAGGGCTGAGCTTAACAAGTCTGTGCCTTTCGAACAGATCAGGCAAAGGATAATGAAGCTGCTTAAGGAGCATGGTGCAGGCCCTGACAGCGCTGTGACTGTGGAGCATGTGAGCGAGAGCACATACGGCCTGCTTGTAACAGTTCATGCAAGCAGCAAATCTGCGCCAGCTAGGGCGATAAGGTCCGCCATACTTGCAGAGATCCTTAGATACTCAAAGCGTTATTCAGGCGTTTCAAAGTCAAAGGGCTAAGCAAGCTATTTTAATGTTTATTCCTAAGTTATATCATGCGACTCATAAAACATGGGCGAGACCACCCGTTTTCGGTAAAGCTGGGCGACATACCTGGCATAAAAGAAAAGATAAGTCCAGACCTAGCAAATGTGGAGCTTCACATCTGCGCATGCGGCCTTTCAAAGCATAAGCCTTTCTGCGACGGTTCACACAGGCTTGTACAAGGTGAGGAAAATGGCAAGCTGTACGGCTACAAAGGCAATGAAAGAGTAGAGATAACAAAGGAGACTTTCGAGCTGTTATCGCAATTGCCGAATGAGTATGAATGATATGGTAGGTTTCGACTCCAAGACTGGGCTTTACTTCTGTGAAGTTTGCGGGCTCCACTATGCCAGCAAGGAGCTTGCTGAGAAGTGCCAGCAGTGGTGCAGCAGGCATAACAGCTGCAATTTAGAGATTGCGAGACAGTCTGTTGAAGCTACTAAAGCAAGAGAAAGGCTGAATTAGGCTTGATTGCATGAAGTACAAGGGGCTTAGCACAGGCATTGCATTCGGCATTGCGTTTATGCTGGTTAACCTGGCTGGAGCAAGGTGCATAGATGTCTTTTACAATCCTACATGTCCGCATTGCCAGGAAGAACTCAACTTTCTTTACGGAATAAGCAAAACCTACAACCTTACAATAAACGAGTTTGACGTTCTCAACCAGAACGTTTTGCCGCTTTTTGAAAATCTCTCAAGAGAGTACAACTCGAGTGGCGACGTTCCGTTGGCTTTTGTAGGCAACTATGCTTTTGTTGGCTTTGCATACGGCAACTCAACCGAGTATGTAAACCCTCGCTTGCAGCTCGGCTTTAGCTCAGCCATCATTTCCGCGATACAGAAATCAGGGTCAGAATGCCCCAACATTCTTTCGCTAAATTCTTTCGTTTGCAGCAGCGCTACATGCAGCGTTGTAACTCCGCAACAGGCTGAAGCAAAGGCGAGTGCCAACTACCTGCTTGACATTGCTTATGGCGTAGGTTTTGTCATTGCAATAGTAGCGGCAGTAGTGCTTGCGAGGAGCATTGTAAGAAGGAGGTCTCATGCTTCCTAGTAGTGTGCTATCTGTTACTGCTTTGACAGGCATAGCTGATGGCATAGCCGACCCTTGCGGAATAAGCGTTTTGCTTTTTCTAATTGCATACATGATAGAGCTCAACTCAAAGAGAAAGATCATAGGCTATGGCCTTTTCTATTCCTTTGTCATAGGCCTGATATATTTTCTGTTTATGGTAGGCCTTTTCAAGGCCATGGCTCTGATTCCGTATGTGCAGGCGATCAAGATTGCTGTGAGCATAATCCTTACAGTCTGGGGCGTTTTGGAGCTGAAGGACTTCTTTGCGCCTGGCAAAGGCCCAAGCATGGAAATGCCTCACAGCGTAAAAGTGCGTGCAGGCATGCTTATAGAAAAAGCAACGTTGCCAGCTGTCATTTTGCTTGGCATCCTGGTCGCTTTGGGCGACATACCTTGTGCGAGCGGCTTCACCCTTTTCTATACCTCCTATCTGGTTTCAAACGGGATAAAAGGGGCTATGGCGATTTCGCTTCTTGTCCTCTACAACTTTTTCATGGTTTTGCCGCTTATCATAATAACGTTGGCGCTTTATTTCGGGATGGGCAAGGTAGAAACAATCAGGCGCAGTGGAGGAAGAATAAAGCAATACTTGCACCTGCTTACCGGAATACTGTTCATACTGATAGCAATTCTAACGCTGTTATGGTAGGCTTAAGGCAATGTATTTTAAACAGGAAAAACTAAAATGTTTTGATAAAATGTCAAAGCAACTCACACTGGATGGTTCTCTAGTTAACAGCGAGGTAGAAAATCGAAGCAAGGTAAGATTTCAAAGATTGCATCTGGTGCATCACGAAATATTTGGGGAGTACGAACGTGTCTTTATTTTGTATTTTGAAGAGAAAGATAGAAGTGGCAGGCATTTATGGAGAAAGCTAGAGGCAGGCACTGATCCTGCTCTAGCAGCAGCACTTAATGAAGCTCTCAAGCTTTTGGAGGAGTCAAAGCTTAATGCAGAGAAAGAGATCGTTTTGGAAGACAGGCGCATAAGGCTGGCATACAAGAAGAACGGCTCCATAGGTGACGTAGATCTGCAAAGCAATACGCTCAACTTTTATGATAAGGAAGGGCGGGTTGCTGTAAGCATAAAGCTCGGTGAGGCTGTGGTAAGCGCGCTAAACCATATTGAAATAGCGGCCAATTCGGCATATCGTGCTGCTGAGATAAATTATATATTCCACGGTCGCAGCGGTTATTTTCCAGATTTAGTGCGATAGCCTATCCCTCTTCTATCAAATCCTCTATTTGCTTTTCATACTTTGCTGCAATTTCCATTAGGCCTCCTTTTAGGCTTGCTATTTGAATGCCCTTTTTCAATACTGAATCAGCAAACGCCTTCGCGATAACACCACCTATGCAGATTGCTATGGAGTTTGTCGGAAATGCTTCTGGCGTGTCCTTTCCAGATATTATCTTGGCTACTGTCTCAGGTTCCAAGACAATTATCTCGTTAGGATTTTTGCCAAAGGCTTTAGCTATTAGCAAAATCCCAGCTGCGCTTGGTTTGTACTTGTTGTGTGCCCATATTACTGCTTCAAATCTAAGCCTTTCTTTTTCGATCTCATCAATACTAAGCACTTTAGCCTCTTTGCTGGCATACTTTTCTGCGCTGTCGGCAAATATTACTATTACCCTCTGTTCCCCATTTTCTATTGCACGTATGGCCGCGTATAGAGCAAGCGCACTGCTCTCACCTATGCTTATCCCCTTTCTTGCTGCATAATCCATCAAACCTTTGGCTTCTTCAAAATTCGCCTCTATTTCCTTCGCATACAGCCCTGGGTTATAGAATCTCAGTTTGTGGGCTTTTTCTTTTGTACGTATCCCCGCTACATCTTGCGAAGGCATTGGAAACACTACTACCACATTTTTGCGTCTATGTTTCTCGATAAAGTACTTGCTGAGCCCGGTGGATGTGCCCCCTGTGCCGAACGTGCAGAAGATGCCAAAATCGCTAGCCCGCTTGCCTAGCGCCTCAAGCTGCTGTTCAATTTCTAGCCCCATTGTCTTGTATGCTTGCCAGTTGTTGACATTGGTGTATTGGCTTGGGCAGAAGCCGCTATATATGCGTGCAAGCTCATGCGCAAGGCCTATGGCATCCTGCTTTGCTATTGCTTCATATACCTTCTTGTCTTTTGCTTTTTCTGGATCAAGCCCAAACTGGCTGAGCTTGTTTATAGTGTCTTTTATTAGTGCGTTGTCTTGCATGCCTGCTTTGCCAGCGATGGGCACTGGGCAGATGTCTGCATTCATGTCCAGTATTTTTACCCCCTTTTCTGCTAGAGCACCTTTTACTCCTTCTTCCAGCTTTCTGGAGATTATGGCAACTATTCTTACGCCTGCCTCGTTAAGCGCGCCCAGCGCTATGCCGAAATTGCCAGAAGTAGCCTCGAAAATGGTCATGCCCCTTCTTAGTTTGCCATGCAGTATTGCATTTCTCAAAATGTTTGCCGCCGAGCGCATTTTTATAGACCCACTCGGCATATTGCTTTCGAGCTTCGCAAAGGCTTCAAAACTGCCTAGGTTTAACCCGTACAATTCTTTTGCTGCTTCTCTTACCAGCTCGGTTATTTGTATTAGTGGCGTCGGAGATACAACCTTGCCGTTTTCTATGTGCGGAACCCTGGAATAGATGTGCTTATCAAACCAGTCAAGCAATTCCTTATCTACTAGGACACCGTCTTGCTACTTCAGAATCAGAATTGGATATCACACCGTGTTTCCTTAATGTTTGCAAGTTTTTGCATGTTATTGTTTTTGTGTGCATGGCTTTTTAAACCTTCTCTGCAAAAATGCAGAGCTTTTTACCTGTTTATATCCTTGTGCACTTCTGTAACTCGCATGCAATGGCAATCTTTTAAATGTTTTAATTTCATAAGTGTTATGCCTACAAGGTATGTTGTTGTACTGGGTTCTTTGCTAAGTGGGCTCGGAAAAGGGGTCGTAACTTCTTCTATTGTGAAGATTCTGCAATTTTATGATTACAAGGTTCTGCCCTTCAAGTTCGACGGCTATCTCAACTACGATTGTGGAACAATGAATCCTTACAGGCACGGCGAAGTCTTCGTTCTGGATGACAAAAGCGAGGTAGATATGGATTTCGGCACCTATGAAAGGTTCAGCGGCCTAGACCTTACTGGCAAATGCTCTCTTACCGGTGGCAAGATTTTTAGCGAGATAGTAGAGAAGGAGCGAAGAGGCGACTACTTGGGTCAAGACGTTCAAATAATTCCGCACCTTACAGACCTTATAAAGGAAAAGATAAAGAGCCTTGCCAATGAGAATAAACTCGACTTTCTTGTCATCGAAGTTGGAGGCACGATAGGCGATCTTGAAAACGGCTACTTCATAGAAGCTATGCGCCAGCTTGCCCTTGAGGAGCAGGTTGTGTTTGTTGATGTTACTTACATACCTGTGCTGAAGTCCGTTGGCGAGCAGAAAACAAAGCCTTCGCAGATTGCGTTTAGGTCGCTTATGCAGGCAGGCATAAGGCCTAACATTGTAGTTTGCAGGGTTGACGAACCGCTTGCTGAAGAAACCAGAAGGAAGCTTGCATTATTCATGAATCTTAAGGAAAGCAACATCTTTGACGACAGCGATAGAGAGGTTATATACGAGCTTCCTCTGCATCTGCTTTCGCAAAACTTCGACAAAGTTCTCTTTGGAGAGTTTGGAATAAGGCAAAGGCAGATTGACAAGTCAAAGCTGGAGGAATGGAAAATGGCCGTTGAGAAGATAAAGAAGCCAGAACGCGAAGTCGATATAGCTGTTGTAGGAAAGTATACGGCGCTTCATGACGCATATGTAAGTGTGAAAGAGGCGCTTGTGCACGCTGGCGGATGGCACAATGCAAAGGTAAAGATAAAATGGGTGGAGGCCGAGGAGTTGGAAAAAGGCAAGCCGAGTGAGCTGCTTGCAGGCGTGGATGGCATCATAGTGCCAGGCGGGTTCGGAAGCAGGGGCGTTGAAGGCAAGATTGAAGCGATAAGGTACGCAAGAGAAAACAAGATACCCTATCTTGGCCTGTGCTTAGGCATGCAACTAATGGCTGTAGAATATGCTAGAAATGTCTGCGGACTTTATGGGGCCAACTCCACAGAGTTCGACCCTGATACAAAATACAAGGTGGTAGACCTTTTGCCGTCTCAGCTGAAGGTTATTTACAAAGGGGGCACGATGAGGCTTGGATCTTGGAAATGCAAGATTGTGAGAAAAGATTCAATAGCTTACTCAGCCTACGGCAAACAAGAAATAGAGGAGAGGCACAGGCACAGGTACGAGTTCAACAACGCATACAGAGCTATTATGAA
>JAGDXZ010000013.1 GCA_023270015.1 Microcaldota archaeon
AGAGCGCCCGGCTGAAGACCGGGATGTCGCTGGTTCAAATCCGGCCTGCGGCAATCCATGCTGTCGTCGAGTGCTTGTTCAAATCCCTTGCATAAAGGCTAGTCAGGCTTGAAATAGAGATTTGCTCTTTTGCAAAACTACAAAGAAATAGTGTGAATTTGGCATACATTTCAGAGGTCTCAAAAATAAAATGTTAGGCACGAAAATTTAATACAAATATTTAAATACACGGAAAAATTTAACCTTATTTAGGTGAAAAAATGCCTGATATAAAAACAAAAAAGATTGAGGAAGAAAAAGGTAAGGAAGATGCAGCAAAAGACATTAGTAAGGAAGATGTAGTTGGGTTATTTAGCATGTCACTGGAGGAAATGTACCGTAAATATACTGATAGGCCAGGCCCCTTAGGAAAAGCAGTAGCTTATTGGTTTGTTAAAGAGGCAGATGAAGATCAGATAAATGAACTTGGAGACAAAGCTGAGAAGGCGGAAACTGCTGCTTTCCTATCTACCGCGTTTTCGTTGGCAGCTGTTTCGATAAGTGATATCAAATATGCTAAATTAGCTCAAAATCCATTAATGGGTATGCTGATGGGTATATCAGCTCAAAAAAGCGGTGTTGTTTCCGATGTCAAAGATAGTATATCTCTGTTCAACGAAGCTTACGAAACAGCAAAAAAAGTAATAAAGGAAGGTTCGCTTATAAACGATGCTGCCCTCTACCAGCTTGAAGGAATGAACACAGCTGTTCAAGCTATTTCAAGTATGTTTTCAAAAACTTTAAACTCCTACGCCGCTTTATATGAAGCCCTTAGAAGGAGAGAAGATACACCGACTGTTTCTGATAATGATCTCAATGATCTCGAAGAACGTTTAGCTAAAGCAGCAAATGAATTAAAAAACGCAAACGAAAAGCTTATCGCTAAATACGGAGAGAAGAACTTCAAGCAAGTTACGACATGGTTTGGAACTCTTGTAGATGAGTTCGTTGCTCAAATGTTGATAGAAGGAGGAGTTATAAGCAGCTATGAAGATTACCAGAAAATTAAGGAAATCTTCTACGAAGTGGGAGATCGTACAGTCAAACGCGAGTAAACGCAAGGTTGGAGTGAAGTCGCACACTGTGCGATCTTCCTCTTAAGCAAGTTAGAAAAGCATTAAACCTAGGCAACTTTGCAAAATTCTGCAAATGCGTTGACAAACAAAAAAGGAACATAATAAGAACTTTTGCGTCTAGTGTTAAGTGTTTTTGTCTCTAATTCTGTGGCTTATTAGATAGCGATGTATATGCAAAAAGATTTGTAAAAAAGGTGTGCCTCCGGCCTGCGGCAATTCAGGTTGTCGACGAGGGCTTGTTCAAACTTGCAAGACTGCAAATGTCAAAGTTGGGCAACGATATTGTACCATTAAGGGTTAGCCTCGATTATCTTTTTATTTCCTTGATGAATTTATTTTGCTATGCCACTGAGCTTGCTTGCCTGCTCGTATGCCTCTTTATCATAATGCATGTTAAAATATGCATGCACCAGCATATGCCTAAGCACACTTCTTTCCTTGAAGTCTTCCATTACTTCTTTGCTAAGTAGGCTTGAGAATTTATTGGTAAGTGACTAGCCGCTGCCTGCTATGCCCAACTCAAGACCTTTGTATGCTATCGCAAGCACTCCAGTTCAAGATCGCTTATAAGCTGCAGGTATCTCTCGACTGCTGCTTTCATATCATACCTGCTTAATTGAGTTACTCTAAAGCCTGCCGATGCAGCATTTGAAACAGAAGTTTATTATAAATTGCCGTCAAAAAATGCTTTCGTGGACGTTTTAGAACGTATAGATTCATACAAAAAAGAAATGGTTTCGGCAATGGTCAAGATGATTGCCATACCTGCAATTTCGCCTGTAAGTGGCGGCGAAGGAGAAAGCAAAAGAGCAGATTTTCTTGAAGACTTGCTTAAGAAAATGGGGTTGGAGGTTAAAAGGTTTGACTATAAAGACGAATTCGGCAAGATAAGGTCGAATCTAATAGTTGAATATGGGAAGGCTGCTCAAAGGATTTGGATCCTGAGCCACATCGATACAGTTTCACCCGGCGATCTTTCTCTTTGGAGGCACGATCCTTTCGATGCCTATGTAAAAGATGGGAAGATTTATGGCAGGGGCACAAATGATGACGGTCAAGGTGTAATTTCTAGCATATTCGCCTTGAAAGCAGTAAAAGAATCAGGCGTAGATCCTAAGTTTACATTTGGCATAGCATTAGTGGCAGATGAGGAGGTAGGCAACGAATACGGAATTAAGAAGCTGTTGAAAGAGGGCGTGTTTAGTAAAAAGGATCTTGCAGTAGTGCCAGACTGGGGCAGACCTAAAGGTGACGAGATAGAAATAGCCGAAAAGGGAATTTTATGGCTAAAGTTTAGGGTTGTCGGCAAGCAAGTTCACGCAAGCACGCCCGAGCAGGGTTTAAATGCATACAGGGTCTCTGTCAAGCTTCTCGATCTCCTCGATAACGCGCTCCACAAAAGGTTTGGCAAAGCGGATCCGCTTTTCGAACCTCCAAAATCCACATTTGAGATGACAAAGCATGAAAAGAATGTCGAGAGCGTAAACATAATTCCAGGAACTGAGACATTCTTCATGGACTGCAGAGTCCTGCCCAATTACAAGCTTGATAACGTTGTAGCTCTTGTAAAGAATATTTCTAAGCGTGTAGGGAGGCAGACAAAAGCGAGAATATATGTGGAAGTGGTAAGCAGAGACGAAGCATTAAAGCCTCTGCCGAAAAATGCAAAGATAATTCAGATATTGCAAAGATCCATCAAGCAGGTGAAGCATAAAGAGGCTAGGCTTGTAGGTATAGGAGGAGGTACAGTAGCTAAATTTTTGCGCAGATATGGCGTTGAATCAGCAGTATGGTCTTCCCAAGACGACGTAGCACACCAGCCAAATGAATATGCAGTGATAAGCAATATGGTAGAGGATACTAAAATCTTTGCAAGCATGTTTGTATAGTGGTTGCTTGCCTAGGCTTAAGCGCGTTGTCACATTAAGGGAAGCTTTATCGATAAACCTCGCTGCCATAATAGGCGCAGGTATTTATGTAATTAGTGGCCTTGCGGCAGGTACCGCAGGTCCTGCATCTATCATTGCGATTCTTATAGGTGGCGTCGCGAGCATCTTCACTGGTTTTAGCTTTGCAGAGCTTGCCCACTTGTATGCTAGTGAAGGGGGGAACTACGAGTACTCTAGAGAGGTTCTTGGAAACTATGCAGGTTTCATCGCAGGCATCGTGTGGGTTCTAGGATCTATGGTTGGAGGTGCGGCGATAGCGTTAAGCTTTGCGGGCTACCTTAATTCCTTGCTGAATATTCATTTTAGCGAGACCATAGAGGCTGCTATTCTCGTTATAGTGCTTGCCTTGATCAACTACTTCGGCATAAAACGTTCTGCGGAATTGGCTACATTTCTTACAATACTCAACATTTGCGTTCTGCTTTTCTTTGTGTTAGTAGGCGTATTTTTTATCAAACCTAGCAATTACGTTCCAGTATTTCCAAAGGGATTAAGCAGCATGTTTGTTGCATCTGCATTTGTGTTTTTTGCCTATACTGGCTTTGCAAGGGTTACAATGCTTGGTGACGAAATAAAGGAACCTAGGAAGACAATACCCAGGGCAATTATTTATTCCATACTAATCTCAACGCTCGTCTATGCCTCAGTAATGTTTGTTCTTATAGGAATAGTTTCATACTCAAGCGTCAGCCGTTCATCTTCGCCTCTTGCTTATGCTCTCATTTCCGCTACCAGGAATCCGCTTTTCGGCTATGTGATAGATGTCGGAGCCCTAATTGCGACTTTTGATGTAGACCTTGCCATGATCCTAGGTCTTTCGCGTGTTCTTTTTGCCATGTCGCACGACAAGGCCATACCGCGGCACTTCTCCCAGCTTAACAAGTACAGCGTCCCTCATTTTAGCATACTTGCTTCTGCAATCGTGATGATTGGCATACTGCCGCTTGCCTTCAAGGAAATCGTCTCGTTGAGCAATGCAGGCTCTCTCTTTTCCTATACCCTTGCCAACATTGCCGCTATAAAGCTAACCTTGGCTAATAGAAAAAATCCGGAAAAATTAATTGTAAACAAGCGCAATGCCTTCCTGTTACCCATAATCGGCGCATTTACTACTATTGGCTTGCTGGTTTTCCTAACGCCGCTTAGCTTAGAGATACTTGCCTGCGTGCTTGTTGGAGTTTCTGCTTATTACTTTGCAACTGGCAAGCATCTTAGAAGGATAATAGAACACGAAAGGAAAGAGAATTGGTAATCATCTTACTACTTCATATTCAGACTTCGGCTTCTTGGTAAAAGTATACCTAAGCATATTGCCTATGTGGTATTTTACAAATTTGAAAAGGCCCCATTTAAGTACGCGTCTTGCGCTGCTGTAGACTACTGCTTCATTTACAAATGCAAACCTGCCATATTTTGCAAGCCTATGGGAGAGATCCCAGTCTTCATATGTTACATATTTTTCATTGAATCCGCCAGCTTTTTCGAAGGCGGTCCTTTTTACTGCGAAGTTCATGCCATTTATTGTAGGCCTATTAATGAGCCAGGAAATCCTTACGAAATATACCGAAACGAACTTGTAGCCTAGGTAGATCTTCTTTGTTGTTTTTTCTAAGGGCAGTATTGGTCCGGTAGCAGCTACGACGTCCTTGTTCTCGAAAGCTTTTGTGTAAGATTCCAGCAGCTTGCTAGAAGGCACGGTATCCGCGTCGAGGAAAAGCAGATAGTCTCCTTTTGCAGCCCTTGCACCTGTATTTCGTGCTGGCGCTGCACCTTTCTTCTTTTCTAAAATTACTCTGGCACCAAACTTTTTCGCTATTTTGACAGTGCTATCAGTGCTTCCACCATCTACTACTATTGTCTCATGTGGCACTTTTTGTCTTTTTACCCCTTTAAGTGCTAGCGGCAAATACTTCTCTTCATTAAGTGCGGGTATTATTATGCTGAAAATTATGCGGTTTCCACTCATGCCCTCGATATTTTTTCAAGGTTCAGTGTTTTATTTCTTTCTCAGTAGAAGCCTTCTCGCTTTTTCTACGGCTTCTATTGCCTTGTCCACTTCCTCTTCTTTGTTGTAAATGTAGAAACTCATCCTTGCCACAGCTGGCTCTTTAAGTAGCTCGTTAACTAAAGGCATTGCGCAATGGTGCCCGGATCTTATCGCTATTCCTTCACTGTCAAAGATCTGGGCAAGGTCGTGTGCATGTATGCCTTCCACGTTGAATGATATAACGCCAGCTTTGTGGTCCAGGTCTGTTTTTATACCGTAAACTTTGACGTTGGCCTCATCAAGCCTTTTTAGCGCATAGGAAGTGAGCTTGCGCTCATGCTCTCTAACTGCGTTCATGCCAAGCTTGTTAAGATAATCTATTGCTGCGCCTAGTCCTATGCCTCCTTCTATGTTTTGAGTTCCTGCTTCAAACTTCCATGGAAGCTCGTTCCATGAGCATGAATAGAAGCTTACAGTTCGAATCATATCCCCTCCGCCCAATACCGGTTCCATTTTCTCTAGGATGTCTTCTTTTCCATATAGCACGCCTATGCCTGCAGGCCCAAGCATTTTATGGCCTGAAAATGCAAGAAAGTCGCAGTCTATGCTTTTGACATCGATTGGCATGTGTGGTACAGATTGCGCACCGTCTATAAGCACGGTTGCACCTTCTTCGTGCGCCATCTTTGTAATTTGCTTTGCATCGTTTATTGTGCCGAGAACATTTGAAACATGGGTAAAGGCGACAAGCTTTGGCTTCAAGCTCAGCTTTTCGTTTAGGTCGTCCATATCTATGTAAGCTGAGCCCTTTAGCTTTACATAGTCAAGTACAACACCCTTTCTTCTTGCAAGCATTTGCCAAGGAACCATGTTGCTGTGGTGTTCCATTTCTGTTATAAGAACGTGGTCTCCTTGCTTAAGGTTCTGCTCTCCCCAAGACCTTGCAACTATGTTTATTGCCTCTGTTGTGCTCCTATAGTATACTATGTTTCTGTAGCTGCCTGCGTTTATGAATTTTGCAACCTTTTCCTTGGATTCAGTATAGGCTTCTGTTGCCTTTTCCGATATGGCATATATTCCTCTATGTATGTTTGCATTGAATGTCTTGTAATAGTCCACAATTGCCTGTATTACCTGAATCGGCTTTTGCGAAGTTGCAGCGCTGTCCAAATAAACAAGCGGCTTGCCGTTCATCTTTGTCTGCAGTATTGGGAAATCCTTTCTTATCTCATCAACGTCGAACATGCTATCCCTCTATGAAGCCGTATCCCTCTCTTTCTATTTTTTCAGCTAGCTCTCTTCCGCCGCTTGCAACTATCTTGCCCTTATCCATTACGTAAACTTTTGTCGGATTTATGTAGCTTAGTATGCGAGTATAATGGGTTATGAGAAGAATGCCAGCATGTGACTCTTTTTCATACATGTTTATGGCTTCTGCCACCTTTTTCAACGTGTCAACATCTAAGCCGGAATCGGGCTCATCAAGAATCGCAAACTTTGGCTTGAGAACAAGCATCTGCATGATTTCTACCTTCTTCTTTTCTCCTCCAGAGAAGCCCACATTCACATCCTTTTTGAGCATCTCCTCTTTCAGATCAAGGATCTTAATTGCCTTTTCAATATCCTCCTCTATTTGCCTTGCACTTACTTTGCTCTGTGCTGTCTTTGCAGCAAAGATGAAGTTTTCTAGGTTTACGCCCTCTATCTCAATTGGCTCTTGAAACTGCATGAATATGCCAAGCTTTGCCCTTTCATCAGGCCCCATGCCAAGTATGCTCTTTCCATCTACTAAAATTTCTCCGGAATCAATCGCAAGACCAGGATAGCCCATAATGGCCATTCCGAGCGTCGTCTTGCCGGAACCGTTTGGCCCCATGAGCACAGTAATCTCATCAGATTTCATGCTAAGGCTTGCATGCTCCAATATCTTTTTCCCCTGTATGCTTACGCACAAATCCTTTACTTCTATCTCCATGTTATCACGATCTTAGCTTCGAATTCAGCGAAGCTTCCGCCTCTTCAAGCATTATTTTGCCTTTTTCGCTTCCAAACTTTCCTGTCAACAGTTTCTCCAAGAATCCTGTGGCAAACAGCTGCCTTGCATTGCCTTCGCTTACTCCTCTTGACATTATGTAAAATATGCTTTTCTTGCCTAGCGGGAATACTGCCGAGCTGTGGCTTGCGTTTGCAACGTTGTTTGTATCTACTGCCATGTCAGGCATCGGCACAAAGCTTGCACCATCGTTAAGCAACAAGCCTTTCTCTTCTATGTAGGTGCTAGCCTCCTCTGCGCTTTGCCTTACCTTTGCCAACTCCTTGACCAGGCATTCGGCATTGTCTTTTACCACCGCCCTTGTAAGCGATTCAATGCTAGAATTGCGTCCTTCGTTAACTAGCAAAGAAGAAAGATCTATTATTTGAGAACTGCCTGCAACAGCGACCGTGCTCGAGGCGATTGAACCGCCATCTTCGGCAACGCCTATTGTGCCATGGTGCAGCCTGTTGCCCCCTGCAAATACATTCGTAAGTCTTGCTTCCGCGTTTTTGCCTGAATGTACAAGGCTGAGAAGCGCATAGTTTGCATTTGCTGGTTCTTTGTGAAGCGCCACTAGATTTAGCTTTGAACTTTCATCAAGTTCCATTTCCTGCGATAGTATGCCATCTGATGAAAAGTTAGATGAAAAAGTTTCATAAATATCTAATGACGCATGCTTTCCCAGCCTTATTTTGATTTTTGAAGGCAGCGAGGAGTCGAAAATGAAAGCCATATTCATTGTTACTTCTTTACCGTCTTCTATACTTATTGTTAATGGATTGCTGACGTTCTCTGTCAATCTTATTATTTCTGCGTCGTTTGCTATGCTTATGCCCTCGCTCTCTACGCTAGATGCATGCTCCGAGCTAAATGCCACAATATCATAATCTTTGCTTGTTCCTTTTTCTCTGCCTGAGCTTTTATCTTCGAATCTAATAGGTATTGGCCTGCCGTGCCTTTTGTAGAGCTCGCCCCTTTCTTTTTCTAGTTCTCCAAAGTCCTCTAGCCATTCTAGCATTAGCCCACCGAGCCCGCCATGTTAAGCTTTATGAGCCTTTTGAGCTCAAGCACGTAATCCAGCGGCAGCTTCTCTGCAAAGTCCTTTATGAAACCAAAGACAACAAGCGATACCGCATCGTCTTCGCTTATCCCTCTGCTTTTAAGGTAGAACAGCATCTTGTCGCTGAGCTTGCCTACCTTGGCCTCGTGTGCTACTGTCGCTGTTCTGTTCTTTATTTCGAAATAAGGATATGTGGTTGTTTTTGTATTGGTGTCTAGCAGCAGCGTGTTGCAAGAGGAGCTTGCGACAGCATTTTCTGCATTTTCAGCTATGCTTACTAAGCCTCTAAAAGAAGCTATGCCACTTCCTTTTGCCACGCTCTTTGAGATAAGCCTCGAAGATGTGTTGGGAGCAAGATGATATATTTTGCCCCCAGAGTCGAGCACTTGTCCGTCGCTTGCCAACGCAACTGATATGACCTCTCCTTTCGAATTTGGTTCTTTGAGGAATATGCTTGGGTACTTCATGTTTATCCTGCTCCCTATGTTCATGTCGTACCATTCCACGCTTGCATTCTCATAAGCATGCGCCCTTTGCGTGACAAGGTTGTATATATTCTTTGACCAGTTCTGCACAGTAATGTATCTAACATGCGCGTTTCTCTTTGCTATTACCTCAACTACAGCAGCATGTAGGCTTGTTGTGGAATAAAGGGGAGCCGTGCAGCCTTCTGTGTAAACAACATCAGCGCCTTCCTCAGCTATTATTAGAGTTCTCTCAAACTGGCCGAAAGATTCTGAGTTTATTCTGAAATAAGCATTTAGTGGCAAAGGAACTTTAACGCCTTTGGGCACATAGATGAACGAGCCTCCACTCCAAACAGCAGTATTAAGCGCAGCAAACTTGTTATCGGTTGGTGGTATTACCGTTCCAAAATATTTTTCGACTATGTCGCCATATTCTTTAACCGCAGTGTCTGTGTCAGTGAATATTACCCCAAGTTTTTCAAGCTGATCTCTTATATTGGCGTATACTGCGTTTGAATCAAACTGAGCCTCTACGCCCGCAAAGAACTTTCTCTCGGCTTCAGGCACGCCCAACTTTTCGAATGTCTGCTTGATTTCATCTGGTATCTCCTCCCAGCTTGCGCCCTTCTGTGCGTTTGGCGCTCTGTAGTAGTAAATGTCGTCAAAGTCTATTCCGCTTAAATCAGGACCCCACTTGGGCAAAGGCTTTGATTTAAACACCTTGTAGCCAAGCAGTCTTTTTTCGAGCATCCATTTTGGTTCATGTTTAAGCCTTGAGATCTCCTTTACTACCTCTTCATCTAGGCCTTTCCTGAAAGGAACATACTCCACATTAGTCCTAAACCCATACTTTGCCTCATAATTCTCGTTCCAGTTAATTGGTTGCTTGCTCTCTACCATGATATCATGCTTGTGCTTTGCTAAGCTGGCATGAAAAGCCTCCTATTTTCTGGCACAGCGCGCACAAAGCAGGGCTTTTATTGCCAAGCAGGCCTTCAACATACTCCTCTATTGCAGCCTTATGCTCTCTCAATTTTTCTGCAAGCTTTTCATTGACTTCTTGCTTTTCCTTCAAGTACTTGCTAACCGCTGCTTGCGTTATGTTTAGCCTTTTTGCTATCTCTGTTTCTTTCATACCATATGCCCTCAGCCTGTTTGCTATTTCCTTTCGGATTGCTGGCAGAATTTGGATATATGCCATTTCATAAACGCTTTTCATAGACTCACTTATAACTCTGTTATATTTTTAAGCAGGGTAAGGTTTAAATAACTAGACTCTATACCAAGGAACAAGACGATAAAGAAAAAGAAGAGCAAAATAGAAAAACAAAAAAGAAAGAGTTATTTCATTTGTATGCTAGCCCGCTTCCGATGAATGCTAGTACGAATCCTAGCAGAGCGGTTGCAAGATATGTTGTGTTAGTCCATACGAGCACTGTTAGTGCGAATCCTGTCGCTACTGTAGCGCACATTGCCGCTTTCGCTATGCCCATTCTGTCCCAGCCTAGCAGGTTGCCGAAGCTAATGAAGAAGAGTGCTATGCTGCCGATTACTGCTGCACCGAGGAAGAATGGTAGCCACAGTCCCGCGCTGCCACCAAAAACCCCACCTGCTGTGGCGAGCAAACCGCCTGGAACTGCAAAGGCTACGAAGAGGTAGGCCAAGCTGCCTAGAAATTCTAGGACGAATGCCCCCCAATTCTGCGTCTGTTTTGCCATTTTATCACTGACTTATACATTACAAGATATATTTAAAAACTTATTTCCATGGTTCGCAGGATCTGAATAAGGGGCATGCGGGAGTGGCAGAAAAGAAAAAAGACAACACTAGGCCATTTTAAAATTTTGTTCCTAAACCATTTGTATGATTGGCCGAGTAACAGTAGTAGTTCCAGTATTCAATGAGGAAAAGACGATAGGGCAAGTACTGATGGATGTGTCCAGAATCCCGTTCGTAAGCAAAATAATAGTGGTCGATGACGGATCTAGAGATAAAACGTTGACTGTGGCGAGAAAGGCACTTAGATCAGCAAGCAAACACGGCAAAGCTGAGTTAATTCACTATGAAAAAAACAGAGGGAAAGGATATGCGCTTAGAAAGGCTTTCAAGTTAATTAAAAATGGGCTTGTGATAATTCAGGATGCTGACTTAGAGTATTCTCCGGAAGACTATCCTAAGCTGATTGCTGCTTTGGACAAAAGCAGCGTTGTTTTTGGAAATAGGTTTGTGCTGAAAAATGAAGGCCATGAATACTTTCTGGCAAAGCTAGGAAATCAGTTTGCAAGCTTTATTTTCAGCTTACTTTATGGCCAGAAAATCCATGACATTAATGTAGGTTACAAAGCTTTCAGAGTTTCGGCGCTCAAAGGGATTGTGCTTAAAGAAGACGGTTTCTTGATAGAGGAAGAGCTTGCTGTAGGGTTTGCAAAGAAAGGAATAAAGATCCAGGAAGTTCCTATACACTATAGAGGCAGGACTTTTGAAGAGGGAAAGAAGATCAGAGCAAAGGATGGGATAATGGGTGTTATATTTTTGCTGAAAAAGAGGTTTTTGGAATGAGGATTGCGTTTGCATACGAATCAGCATATCCTTGGTTCAATGGGGGCATAGAAAAAAGGAGATACAACATTCTCAAGGCCCTCTCGAAAAGCAAGAAATACGAGCTTCACATGTTTACTCTTTATAGGCCAGGTATGCCAGGAAGAGAGTTTGAATATGAGGGAGTGAAATATCATTGTGTAGGTGTCGGGACAGAAATCAGTAGTATGTATAAAGGCTCAAGGCGCTCGATGCTGATGTCGATAAAGTTTGCCCTGCTTCTATTTCTGCACATTTGGAAATACAGATTTGACATTATTGACACTGACTCATTCCCTTTTCTCCATATCCCTCTGCTTTATATTTACGCAAAACTTAGGAGAACATACCTAGTGACCACATGGCATGAAGTGTGGAGCAAGGAGTTTTGGAAAGGCTACCTTCACAGGCTTGGTTTTGTAGGATTTTTCTTCGAATATCTTTCCGCCAAGCTGCCAAGTATGCATATAGCGAACACCTCTACCACAAAGAAGCTTCTGAGGCAATATTTCTCCGTTGAGCCCAAAAAGGTGCTCGTGTTGCCGGCAGCGGTAGATCAGGAAGAGGTAGAAAGGTTTCTAGCCAAGCATGCATGCAAGCAGGAGAACAAGTTTATAGTGGCGAATAGGCTTGTTTTTCACAAGCGTACCGATATAGCAGTTAAAAGCATCAAAGGCGTAGACGCAAAGCTAGTTATAATCGGCAAAGGACCTGAGCTAAGCAACCTCAAAGAGCTTGCAAAGCAGCTAGGTGTAGATAAGCAAGTAGTTTTTAAGCAAGACCTTACAGAGCAGCAGCTATATGAGGAGCTTTGCACGTCTTTGGCTTTGATCATGGTCTCTGAGCGTGAAGGCCTGTCACTCATCACCGCCGAAGCCCTTTCGCTTGGCGTGCCTGTAGTTGTGTCTAGCAACACCTCATTACCGCCAGAGATACTCAAATACTGCCTTAGGTCAAAAACCGAAGATGTACATGATTTATTATTAAAAATAAGGAAAAACGCTGCTGCTTATAAACAAAGCTACTTAAAACAAAGAAAAGAGGTGCTTGCAGAATTTTCAGGGGCTGCTTCAGAAGCTGTATATAACGCCATATCGCGTGCCAGAGAGGCAAAATAAAATTAAAACACCCAGGCGACAGCTGACACTATTCCTTGAGTGTCTCCAGCATTTCTATTAGCAGTATAGTTGCCACCGCCTTATATGCCGCGGTGCCTGTCTCGCTTGCCCTGTCAGCTTTTGCTATCTTCTCCAAGAACTCTACGGTCCTATCCCTTAGCTCAGGATTTCTGATTGCTTCGCCTGCCATGTGCCTTATCATACCAGGCGTCAACCTGCCTGGGCGTCCCCTCAATTCTACCTCTAGCGCTTCGAGCGCCGTTCTACCCGCCACCCCCTTCACCTGATTTTTATTTAGTCTTTCCCCATATTTAAGCATTGCTGTTCTTTTTTCTTTTACGTCGAATATTTACGCTGCGATTAGCCTTTCCTTTTTAAAGGTCCTTATTCCCAGATATATAACCAAGAGGGCAACTACTGCAAGAACTAGAAGGAGGCCAAGGAAAAACTCCGGGGAGAGCGAAACAAGGGCGAATACAGAAACAAAAGGTATAATGAATATGGGTAGTGCGATCAGGGCGCTTATCTGTTGCGCCTCTTTAATGCTCTTCACTTTAGACGAGACTATTACCACAAGTCCGATGGTGGCCATTATCAAAGCCGGCGCATCTGCAAGCATAAGATACCAGTCCGTGTTTGGAAATATTAACGTGTGGTAGTAAAGGTTTGTGAAATAGTTTATTATGCCTCCAAAGATCAAGAAGACTGCGATAGTGATTCCAAAGGCAGGTATTGCCGAAGCTAGTATCTTTCCCAAAAACAGCTCACCTTTAGTTATAGGGGAAGTGAGCAAAGATTCTGCGGTTTTGCTTTCTTTTTCTCCTACAAAACAGTCAGCGGCTATGACTGAGGAAGTTATGATGGGCATTGTAAGGAATATGGGGCCGAGTATGTTTATCGAGAAATAAACAATAAAAGCAAGTCTGTTTGCAACATTACCGCCTATTATGCTTGCTTCTATCCCCAAAAGCTTTGCAGCAAGTTCTGTACCTGCATATTGTGAAACATAAACAGTGAATAAAGGAAGCAGTATTGCAAAGAACAGCGGTATGCCAAGCATCGGGCCGTATATTTCAGCACTGCTAAAAGCGTCAGCAAGGTCTTTGCCAACTATTGCCCAAACTCTTGCTACATTCATTTTATCATCTCAGATTGTAATCCAAGAAGGTTATTGAGGTAATGTTGATTCCAGCCTCCACTGCCTCTTTTGCTAATTTCGGTATCTTACCTATGCTTCCTATGCTGAACACAATCCTTTTGCCCATGAGCCTGCCGCCAAGAGTCTTCATAGCCTTCTCCTGCTCCTTTGAAAGTCTGCCCAAATATGAAATTTCTATCTCTATTCCTCTAATCATTTTTACAACACTGTCAAGGTCTCCGTATCCAACGAGCTTGCCCTTTTTAAGCACAAGAACATCGGCATTGAATTTGCTTAGTTCGTCAAGCCTCTGAGTGGCATATACTACAGTAGTGCCTTCTTTTACAAGCTCTGCAAGCGCTTCTCTAAGCTTTTCAGCAGATTCAGGATCTAGGAATGCGGTAGGCTCGTCAAGCACCAGTAGTCTGGGGTTTGCAAGCAAAGCCCTGCATACTGCTATTTTTTGCTTTGTTCCCCTGCTCAATGTTGAGACTTTTCTCTTTACAAACTCTTCCGCACCTAGCATGCCGAGGAGTTTGTCGATCCTTTCTAGCGCTTGTCTCTTTTCAATGCCTAGAAGCCTAGAAAAGAAAAGTAGATTGGAAATCACCGAAAGATTGTCGTACAAGCCATAGTTTTCTCCTACATAGCCTACTTTCGCCATAACCGAAACAGGCGCTGCGCTTGCCTCCTCGCCAAATATTTTTACACTTCCTTCAGTCGGCTCATAGAGGCCTACAATAAGCCTTTCCAGCGTTGTCTTGCCGGAGCCATTCGGTCCTACAAGCAGATTAAAGCTTCCTTCTTCCATGCTGAATGTAATGTCATTTATTGCTGTTATGTCTTTGAATCTTTTAGTAAGGCCTTTAGCAACTACTACTTTTTGCAAGGCCCCACCTGGCTAAGTATACGCAAAAAAGACCTTGCGTTGCCAAGCATGTCGTGATTGTTGTTGAAGAATGCAAAGAGCCTTTTAGGTTCGAGCGCCAATGCACGCCTTGCCATTTCCTCGAGCTCTTTAGCAGAATAATTGTAGGCGTACCAGCTTTCCCTTCCATGAAACCTGAGATAGATCGTGCTGTTCTTAGTCCACACTTCCCCACTGATCTCTGGCGAGTCAGGGGTTACTATGGCTCCTTTGAAGTCAAGCTCAGAAAAATCAAAAGAATACCATGTGCTGTTCCTGAATTCAAAAGCCATCTTCTTTTCATCGAACTTTCTTGCAAAGCTGAGAAGCCGCTCTTTCATGTTTGTGGTGAAATGTGGAGGAAACTGGAAGAGATAAAATGCCACTCTGCTATCCAGCGGCTTCAGTATTTCAAGGAACCTGCTATAAAGCTCCTCTGCCTTTTTGTTAAGCATATGCACATGGGTTATTAGCCTATTTACCTTCACCACCCATGTGAGAGTGCTTCCCTTAGAGGCCCAGCCCTTGACCTGGTTAGGGAAAGGAAACCTGTAGAAGCTTGCATTAAGCTCTATCGCATTGAGCCCGCTATGTGCTATATACCAGTCTAGAGTTCCATCTTCGTTCCACGAGTAAAGCCAACCAGACGTGCCTACAAAGCACTCCATAGCTTAGTCCCAGAGATCTTTGAATTGCTTGTTGCTGAAGAGTATCTCCTCGAGCTCCTTTTTCAGAGCTGGATCGTTCCTTCTAAGCCATTCTAGCAGCAGCGTTGCATGCTCCTTTTCGTCATCTCTGTTGTGGGCAAGTATGCCTGCTAGCTCCTTGTCTTTCGTTGCGCTTACCCTCTCATCATACCACATCATTGCTTGAAGTTCCTCAATAAGGGACTGCCTTGCTCTGTTGAGATTTTTCGTTTTCTCATCCACATTCGTTTCTTCTTGCATACTATACACAGCATAACTTCTCTGATTAATTTCTTATTTCTATTTCTCTGCTTATAGCAAGTCTTGGCAGTTGATGGTTAAGGAACTGTTCTCTCAGGCGTTCTCGGAAAAGCAGCAGCTTCAAGTATATTCTGCATGTTAAGCATCTGCATCACAGTGCGCTCAATGCCTATGGAGAAGCCACCATGTGGAGGAGCGCCGTATTTGAAGAATTTGGCAAACCACATGTAGCTACCTTCGCTAAGCCCCTTCTCCTTTGCCTGCTCTATTATCTTCTCATATCTATGCTCCCTTTGGCCTCCAGAGCTGAGCTCGACGCCTTTATAGATAAGGTCTATGCTTCTTGCATACTCGGGCTCGTCATCCACGCGCATGACATAGAACGGCTTTACCTTGTAAGGGAATCTGTTCACAAAGAAGAATTCGCTGTTGTACTTCTCTTTAACATACTTTGCAAGCAAAAGCTCTGATTCATGGTCTAAGTCTTCTCCGTGTTCGAGCTTTTTGCCAAGCTCCTCAAGCAGGTCGTAGATCTCCGGAAACTTTAGCTCTGGGAAAGGAGTTTTCGGCACAGTGACCTCTATTCCCAGCTCCTCGAGCTCATCCCTATGCCTATCAACTACATTCTTTAGAGCTGCCTGGACGAGCTCTTCCTCTAGCTTCATAACGTCATGCTCGTCTTCTATGAAGGATATCTCAGCCGCGCAGGTTCTGTGCTCGGATAGGTGCCTTGGGGTGTGGCTAAGCTCTGCCCTCCAGCTAGGTCCGATCTCGTAGATCTTGTCAAGGCCTGCTACCATAAGAAGCTGCCTGTGGAGCTGAGGGTCCTGCCTCAAATATGTAGTTTTGTCATAGTAAACAATGGGAAATACCTCTGAGCCTCCCTCGGCAGCCACGCCGATTATGCTAGGAGTGAAGACTATTGTAAAGTCGTGTTTGTTAAGGTAGTTTTCCATTCCTTCTATTAGGCTGGATTCTGCCTTGAGAACGAACATCAAATTCTTGTTTCTTAGTGCTATAGAACGCCAATCAAGCCTCGTCTCAAGCTCAGACTCCACCAAGCCAGACATATCTATGGGCAGGGGCTTCTCAGCTTTGCCCACCACTGTGATCTTCGTTGGTATAAGCTCTTTGAAATTCTTCGCCATTATTTGTTCTGGTACCTTTCCTTTTACTACTACAAAATCGTGCAGATTGAGGTTGTCAAACATTTCAAACAATGATGCATCTACCTTGCCCTTTACCAGACTTATTTGTATGGTGCCAGTCTTATCAGACACCCATATGAACCTTGCATTCTTCAGCTCCTTGAGCCTTGATATCCAGCCACCAATCGTATACTCCTTCCCAGGCTCTGTAGACACCTGGCTTATGTATGTGTCTCGCAACATGTTATCACGACTATATCCCCTTTAATATTTAAAAGTTAAGCAGGGAGCGCCCAAGGTCAGACTCGAACTGACGACCTACCGGTTAACAGCCGGTCGCTCTACCTACTGAGCTACTCGGGCATTAAGCATGTCCCTTATCTTTTTTGGATCAGCAGTATTGTTGGTCTTTTCAAGCACCTTGCCTATAAGGAATTGCAATGCTTTCTGGTTTCCTTTTCTATAATCTTCGACTGCTTTAGGGTTTTCCTTGATGGTTGCTTCTATAACTTGTGTCAGATCTAGATTTTCAAAATTTTCATTTTTATACCTTTCTGCTAATCTCCTTGGATCTGCGCCAGTTGCCACGAACTCCTTTATAAGCTCCTTTCCTAGCCTCTCAGTTATCTCCCCGCTCTTGATCATTGAAAGAAACTCCGCATAGGATTGAGGTGTTATCTTTGCCTGCGAGACATCTATTCTGTTATAGTTTAGGCATTTAAGCAAGTCACCAACTGACCATTTTGCAAGCATAATCCTGTCTTCGAATATGTCTGCTGTGTGTTCGAAGAAGTCAGCAAAGTTTTTGCCTTCATATATGATTATGCGTGCATAGTTTTCAGGTATTTGGTATTTGCTAATAAGCCTGCTTATTCTTTTGCTCGGTAGCTCCTCTAAGGCCGGCGCAAGGGAACTTATCATAGAGTCTGTGATGTGGTACGTTAGCAAATCTGGCTCGAATATGTAGCCGTAATCTTCTTCACTTTCCTTGGTCCTAAGCGAAGATGTGGTCTTTTTTATTTCGTCAAAATGCCTTGTTTCCTGCTCAATCTCGATGTGCATTGCACGGAGCTGTTTTTGCCTTGCAATTTCGAACAGAAGCGCCTTTTCAACGTTTGCAAAGCCTGTTATGTTCTTTATCTCAACCCTCTTTCCGCCAGCAAGCGATATGTTTGCGTCAACCCTTATTGCGCTTTCTGCAGAAGGGTCGCATACGCCTATGTGGCCTAGCACTAATGCAAGCGTAGCTACTGCCTCTCTAGCTTCCGCAGGGGTCTTAAGGTCCGGTTCTGTAACAATCTCAATGAGCGGCATGCCTGATCTGTTGTAATCAACAAGGGCATATGAAGCCGAGGTAATGTCCCCACCAACATGCACAAGCCTTGCAGGGTCTTCCTCCACATGTACCCTTCTTATTCTTATTTTTCTTCCAGCTTTCAGGAGCATAAGCTCCCCTTCTATGCCTATCGGCGCGTCGTACTGCGTTATTTGGAAGTTCTTTGGCAGGTCTGGGTAGAAATAAACCTTCCTGGAGAAGGAGAAGGTTTTGTTTATTTTGCAATTAAGTGCCAGGGCAGCAAGTGCAGCGAGCTCGATCGCCTTTTCGTTGAGCATGGGCTTTGTACCAGGAAAGCCCATGCAGATGGGGCAGACGTTTGTATTTGGCTCTTCTACCTCCCTATTTTCGCATGAGCAGAATAGCTTTGTTTTTGTCAAAAGCCTGACATGCACTTCAAGCCCTATTATTACTTCATCTTCCATTCAATCCCTCTATTATGCTGGCCATTTGAATGGCCTTGCCTTCCTGCAAATGATCCGCTATTACCTGAACTGAGACAGGCAAGCCGTTTATGCGGCCTATGGGCAAGGCAACTGTAGGCATGCCGGCCATGTTTGGTGCAACGGTAAGTATGTCCATCATGTAGACCTGTGCAGGTTCCAACTTTTCTATTTCGCTGAACTTTGGTGGCAGTATTGGCATTGCCGGAGCAAGCAGCACGTCGACCTTTGCAAACGCCTGCTTGAACTCATTTATTATCCTTTTTCTTATTTTCAAAGCCTTGAGATAGTACCTGTCTTTGTAACCAGCCATTCTTGTGAAAGTGCCAAGTATTATTCTTCTCTTTGCTTCTTCTCCAAAGCCTTCGGTCCTTACCTTGGTAAAGTATTCCTCTATGTTTTGTTTTTCATCAAATTCCAGTTGCAGACCGTATCTTAGGCCACTGAATTTTGCAAGGTTCGTCGAAGCTTCGGACATTGAGATTATGTAATAGGTAGGTATTGCAAGTTCTGTAGAAGGAAGAGAAACCTGCTCTAATTCGAAGCCTAGCGAGTTTAGCCTGTCTGCAAGCATCTCTACTTCTTTGACTATGCCGCTGTCTACTGCGCTTGAGAAATATTCCTTTGGCAGGCCTACTCTTAGCTTCTTTCCGTCTGGTTTTGCAAACGCCGTGTAATCTGTGTTCTGCGTTCGCAAAGAGGTAGCATCTTTCTCATCGTATCCTGCAATAACAGATAGCAAAAGCGCAGCATCGTAAACACTCTTTCCTATAGTGCCTATCTTGTCCAACGAGTTTGCGTAGTCAACAAGCCCCCATCTTGATACAAGGCCGTAGGTTGGAGTTATGCCTACTGTGCCTGTAAATGCTGCAGGGCACGTTATGCTGCCACCTGTAGACTCGGCTATAGACACTATCGGAAGCTTGAACGCAGCTACAGCTCCAGCCGATCCGCCACTACTGCCACCGCATGAACGCTCAGGGTCTAGCGGGTTCTTAGGCACGCCAAACGCACAGTTTGTAGAGAAAGTTCCAAACCCAAATTCATCCATTGCAGTTTTGCCAACTATGCCTGCCCCTTCTTTCTTTGCCTTTTCCACAACAGTTGCGTCGAATGGCGGCACATAATTTTCAAGAATCTTTGATCCAGCAGTAGTTCTCATGCCTTTTGTACATATGTTGTCTTTTACCGCCACAGGTACTCCAGGAAGGAGGCTTTGCGGCGTTATTTCAAACCTTATAGATTCAGCTACTGAGATGAATGGAGCATAGGCTGCTTGCACACGCTTTGCCTCTTCGACAACCTTTGCAGAAAAATCAGCAAGGTCTATGCTGCCTGATTTTACCGCTTCAATATGCTCTTTTAAAGTGCGTATGTATTCAATAAGCTCACCCTAAACTATCTTTGGACTTTTTATATATTTTCCTTCAACATGCTTTGCGTTTGCAAGCGGATCCCAGTCAAATTTTACAGGCTTGTCGGGCCTTAGTCCGTTTTCTGCTTCAATGCAGTGATATGCTGGCTCGCCTTCAACATTTGCGCTTGCGACCTTGTTAAAGAGATCAAGCACGTCTCGTATTTGTTTTGCAAACTTCTGCCTTTCTTCATCGCTTAACTGAAGCCTTGCAAGCCTTGAAACATGCTGCAGCACATACTCTGCATCTGCGTCCATGCTTATTGATTAAGTCCAAACATAATTTAAATTTTTTCGGTCTTTTCCACTGTAGTATGATGCGCTCTCTACTGTGCAAACCTTTTTATATTTTAATGTATTTCAATTAAACTATGAAACAGGCATCAAGGGCAAAAGCTAAGGGAAGTGAAGAAGGCAGGAAGTATACTACCATCACCATCCCAAGGCCCCTATTCGAAAAACTGCAGGAGCAGATAAAAGACACAGGCTTCTCGTCAGTTTCGGATTACGTCACATTCATCCTGCGTGAAATGGTAAGTGATCTGAAGAGTAAAGGAGGCTTAAGCAAGGATAGCGTGATAGAAAAGCTTAAGGCACTTGGTTATGTTTGATATGGGTAATTCCATGGTAGTTTCAAAATTTGATGAGGTCATTGAAGAATTGAACAGAAATCCGGTAAGGGAAAACTGGGAAAAATTCCAGAAATTCCTTCCGAAAAGCAGGGCCAAATACTACAAGACCTTCTACATTGATGGCAAACTGAGAGGTGTGCAGGACCTTACAAAGTCTTACGTTGAGCTTTATGATTCTGCCCAGAGGCCAATAGCGAAGATACCGATTTTCATAAAAGAAAAGAAAAAAATAGAGGGTGCAACTTACTATCTGAAAGGCCTGCTTAATATTAACAAGTTTTAAGAGCTGATAAAATGATAGAACAAGATCTTGACGAATTGGAGGAGAGGAGCATATACATAATGAGGGAAGCAAAGGAAAAGTTCGGAAATATTGCCGCACTTTGGAGCATGGGAAAAGACAGTACTACTATGCTTGCAATTGCAAGGAAGGCGTTTCTGGGCAAGGTGCCTTTTCCAGTAATCCACATCGATAACGGCATAGATTTTCCAGAGTCCTATAAATTCAGGGATGACCTTGTTAAAAAATGGAAGCTCAACCTGATAGTGGCGAAAAGCGAGATAAAACCTGAGATTTCTGGGTTTAGCTGCTGCGGGGCTAATAAGACTGAAGCACTGAAGAAGGTAATGGCAAAGTACAAGTTCAAGGCTTTAATAGTATCGATAAGAAGAGACGAGCATGCGATAAGGGCTAAGGAAAGGTACATGAGCGTCAGGGATAGGAACTTCAAATGGAATTACAGGAACCAGCCGCCAGAGCTTTGGGATGACTACTCTTCAAAGATAGAGGAAGGAGGGCATGTTAGAGTGCACCCGCTTTTGGACTGGAACGAGATAGACATATGGCGCTACATCAAAAAGGAGCACATACCTGTGAATCCCCTCTATTTTTCCAGGAACGGCTACCGATATAGGAGCCTTGGCTGCACACATTGTACAGTGCCAATAAAATCAGATGCCAAAACAGTAGATGACATAATAAACGAACTAAAAACGACTAATATTGAGGAAAGATCAGGTAGGGAGCAGGACAAGGAAAAGGCATATATCATGCAAAGGCTTAGGGCTCTCGGATATATGTAGTAAAAATTTGTATAGGCGCTGGCATGGATAGAATAGTTGTGCTGGGGCATAAGGACCATGGCAAATCAACGCTAATAGGCCAGCTTCTCATACAAACCAATTCTGTATTTGAATCAAGAATAGCAGAAGCGAAAAGGGCAAGCAAAAGGCTAGGCAAGAAATTTGAGCCTGCCTTCCTGCTAGACAGCTTTTCGGAAGAAAGGGCATACGGACTTACGCTAGATACTACGAGGGCAGAGCTCAAGTACAAAGGCGCTGCTTACGAGTTCATAGATGTGCCAGGCCACAAGGAACTAATACAAAACATGATAACAGGAGCTTCATATGCCGACTCTGCAATACTGGTTGTTTCTGCAAAGGCAGGTGAAGGATTCAAAGACCAGACTAGGCGGCATGTTTTCATAGCGAACATGCTGGGAATTGATTTCTTCATCGTTGCGGTAAACAAGCTAGATGCGGTTGGCTACTCTGAGCAGGCTTTCAACAGGATAAAAGGAGAAGTGGAAGCGTATCTTAAGGCAGTGGGTATAAACAACTTTGTATTCGTACCCGTTTCTGCGTACACAGGTGAAAATCTTGTTGCGCTATCAAAAAACATGAAATGGTACAAGGGTAAGCCTTTGCTCGAGATCCTACACAGCAGAGTGCATAAGAAGGGCCATGGTCACGAAAGGCAGGCAGTCGTTCTGCTTCACGGCACTGTTGAAGGAGAGCGCGAGAGATTCATAGCAGGGCGCGTGATCTCCGGCAAGCTCTCCTCTAAGCAGCAGCTTCTGTTGCTACCCGAAAACAAGAAGGTCACGCTTCTTTCATTGCTTGTCAAAGGGAAGAAAAGCAGGCAAGCGAAAAAGGGCGAAAACATAGCCGCCAAGCTTAGCGTAGATGTAAAGGAGCCGAAAGGCAAAGTGCTGGCAAGCACTAATGCGGATATAAGCGTCGGCAAGAAACTACCTGCTAAGATCCTTACTGTATCTGGCCTTTCTAGCAAGTTGCAGATTAACTTCAATGGCGTTTTGCTAGATTGCAAAATAGGAAAGCTTGGAAGGAAAACAGATATACTTACAGGTAAGCCATACAAGCATGGCAAAATTTTTGCTGCAGAATGCGAGCTCGAGCTTAGCAAGCCCATAGTGTACTCTTCTTTTGCGAAGTATCCTGAACTTGGTAGGTTTATTCTGCTCTCTGATGGCAACTTTTCAGGGTTCGGAATAGTGAATAATAGGAATTAATATTTGTGATAGGAAAAAATTAGCGATACAATGAAAGTAATACAAGCACAGAGAAATGTAGAAATAGGGCTTCAGAAGGTAGTAGAGAAGATACAAAGCCTAGACAAAAAAGAGTTTGCAAGCCCAAAACTCTACGCCGCTTCTTTGCACCTGTTGGAAAAGCCAGGCAAGCTTCTCAGGCCGGCGTTGGTTTTTATAGGCTCTATGATGCTTAACCTTAAAGAGGATTTTGTAGACTTAGCTACCGCTGTGGAGCTTTTTCATGTGTCATCACTAATTCACGACGACATAATAGACAATAGCTGCACTAGGAGGGGCACAGAAGCTGTGCATGTGAAATATGGCATAAGCCAAGCCCTGCTTGCAGGCGATGCTTTGATGGCAAATGCGATCAAGCTTGTAGCTCCGTATGGCAACAATATTGTTTCCTATCTTTCTGGTGCTGCAATGGCAATGTGTGCTGGAGAGGCGCTAGAGCTTGAAAGCAGGACCAAAACCCTCAAGCGGTATCTTCAGATTGCTCATCTCAAAACCGCCACGCTCATAGGAGCTTCGCTTAGCGTAACAGCAGTTTATGCCAAAAGCAGGCTTGCCGAAAAGCTTAACAAAATAGGCACAATGGCCGGAATCGCATTCCAAATAAGGGATGATGTGCTCGACTACCTGGAAGGCGAACGCGATGCTTCGCATAGCAACATAATAGATGTGCTTTATTCAAAAACCAAGAGTGTCTCGCAGGCCGTTGACGAGGCTGTAAAGATTAACAATGCGAATGTAAGCAAAGCTATCATGCTATCTAGAAGCATTCCAGACTGCTCAAGCAAGGCGCTTTTGAACAGCTACTTGGAAAGCATAAGGCTTCCTAAAGAACTCCGCTGAGGAAGATGCCAACGCTTAGTAAGATGACGAAGAGAAAGAAAAAGGCGACATTGTAGCCCATGTACTTCTCAAACTTTTCTGGGCTTTCAAAATGCAAAGTTCCTTTATACGCAGCCAGCATGAGAGGTATTGCAAGCATTGGCAAAAGCGCAAGAGGCTTTAGCGCCTTGACTGCCACTCCTGCTATCAGTGATACATAGCCAAGGGCCTGAAGGAAAATGTATGTATTGGCTATTTTCTTAGGATTGGCGAGCATTACAGCAAGGCTTTTTCTGCCATACTTTCTGTCAAAGGGAGCGTCAGGCACTTCATTAAGCAGAAGCACCATGCTGACAAGAATGCCTATAGGTATGCTGCTGAAAACTAGACTCTGCAGCACAGCTACTTTGCCCGTCAAAGCTACAAATGCGCCTATTGGTACAAGTGTATAAACAACTATGAGCATCGGCTCTGCCACATATGGTATCTTGAGCAGAAATGCAGTATAAAGGACAATTACCGCAGCCCCAAACGCAACAATAGGCAAAAGCGCCGGCACCAGCAGGACAAAATACACGCCTATTAATGCAGCTAATGCAAATACGAAAATAGCGAGCCACAAGACCTTTTTCTCATCGATAAGCCCTTTTCTGAGATACACAGATTTTATCGTGCCCCCACTGAATTTGGTAAGTGGCACTTCTTTATCCAAGCCAGTTGAATAGTCGGTGTAGGAATTGAACGTATTGACTGCCATGTTGGCAAGTGCAAGCCCTACTAGAAGAAGAACAAGAAGCCATGTGCTTATTCTTGTATACGCCGCTGCAAAGACTATACCAACCAATGAGCTCACAGGTGTTATTAAAAAGTTTGGATCTAACAGCTCCAGCGCGTAATACTTTAGCATCAAATTCCCATTTACCAATTCCGCATTCAAGTTGCAAGTTGGTTTATATGCGACCGCCGGGATTTGAACCCGGGTTCCTGCCTTGGCAAGGCAATGTCCTACCAGGCTAGACTACGATCGCATAATTTCATATTGATTTTATTGTGCAGAAATAAAAAGATTGCTCCATTTGATTTTAAATTCTTTGTTTGAATGTTTTGACCATGCCATATATAAAGAAAGACAAGAGGCAGGACATCGATAAGCTTCTGGAGCCACTTATCGGCTTATTGAAAAGCGCCGAAACAGAGGAAGTAGACGGGGAATTGAACTATGTGATAACAAAGCTACTTTGGAACCTTTACAGCCCTAGATATTTCAACTACAACCGTGCAATTGGTGTATTGGAATCAGTAAAGCAGGAATTTTACAGAAGGAAGGTAGCCCCTTATGAAGACGAAAAAATGAAAGAAAACGGCGACATTCAGTAGTCGCCGAAGTACTTGCCTTCAATTCCTTCGAGGAAGTCGTCTTTACCCTGCTGCTTGCTGAAGAATAGCCTGTGCAAGAAGGTGAGTTCCCCTATCGGATTCCTGTGGAGGCGCTTTTTGAAAATTTGAAGGTCTTCGGGCCTTACTGCATGGGTCTGGGTCTGCGGTTGTGCTTCTGTTTGTTGGTTACGCTGTGCATGTTCTGGCTTTTCCTCTTTCTTTTCGTTTTGCTCCTCTTTCTTTTCCGTTCTTTTTACTTCTATCAATGCAACGTTCGAATTTGCTGACTTGGCTTCGCCTTTGTGGCTTTCTTCGTTTTCTGGCTTTTCGATAGCATAGGCCACTTCACCATCTGTTTCTTCCTCCACGCTTGTGCTCTGCTCCCTTGCTGCCTCTTCATACGCGTATTCTGTAGCAAATGGAACTGTGTAGTCGTTCATTACTGCATTATGGCCTGCTTCAAGTGTATTTGGCAGATAGAATCTTGGGGCAGCGCCGTAACCATTACCCATTACGAATATGTTGACTACGGGTGTTGTGTGGTGGACTATGGTTTCTCCAGACTCTTTCCTATTTAGCCTTTCGTGTATGTTTGCGCTAAGCTTTCCTGCCAGTATTCTTGCTGCGCCTCTTGTCAGGCCATTTATTTCGGTTTCGTCTTCTTCTTGGCTTGTAACTGCATGCTCGTTAGGCTTTGATGCTCCAAGAAGCCTTAGCTTTATTGACGAGAAGACAAAGCCGTGTACAAGCCTGAAGCTTACTATGTGCTCGTAAGGTATGAAGTGCATATCAGACCTTATTCCAAGCACATCCCTCTTCATTATTATAAGCCGCTTGTCCGTTGCCAATGTCATTGCAGGCGCAATGAGCTTTGTAAGCCTGTGCTGCCTGCCAACTGCAATTACTTCCTCCCCCTCTTCTAGGATCTTCGACAATGTTTTCAGTTCGGTTTTTGTAAGATTCGCCGACATTTTTTCACCCTATAAGCGCAACGCCTTCCCCTACATTTTGGCCTCCGCATTTAAATAATATTGCTTAATTTTTCCAACCCCCCTGAACCGGAATCCTAATACTTGGACCACATAGAAATAAATTACTTGCGTACAAAGGGAAAGAGAAAGCGGCTGGCTTTATTTGTAGCGGAGTATTGCGCCTATGCCTGTAAAGCCCATCAAGAACTCCTTGCCGTATGAACTTTCAGAAGATACAAAAACAGTCTCAGCCCCTATTTTGTCAGCAAGGTCTATGAGCTCCTCCACAGCGTCCCTCATCGATACAGTTTCAAAAAACCCGCCACACTCTTTGTGCTGTCTGGTTTCTGGAGGGTCCTCGTTTTCAAGTATTTCCTGCTTTCTTCTTTCAAATTCTGCATCTGACTCGTTTGCATTCTGCACAATCTCAAGATCCACCTCTGCGCCACACTTGTTGCATTTTCTATGTGCTATGTAGAATTCGAGATCTTTGCTTACAATTAGCGTTGCAACGTTGCCTGCTTGAAGGGCCTTCTTGGTGTTTGCATAGCCATAAACTGCCAGGCCGTTGCTAGATATTTCTCTTATGAACCTCTCTATAACCTGTCTTTCCTTTGCCGCTTCTTGTTCTTTGAGTATGTCGTAAGCCTTCTCAACAAGTTCGTTGAGCCCAAACTCGTCAGTGTAGCCTGTGTCAAAGACCCCTAGCACCTTTATTTGGTAATTGAGCTTGTTTGCCTTCAGGAAGTTTTCTTTTGCAGGCCCTGGGCCTCCAACAATAAGGCCGTTGAACTTGAAGTCGTTACGCTCAAACAGGTCGTTTATTGCCTCAGCTATTTCAGTATAGTAGAATTCTATATCTTCCTCTCTGGCCCTAGCAAACCTCCTTGCACTTTGGCCTCCTTTTTTCATCTTTGCATGCGCCATTGAGTGGATTTTGGTAATTACCTGGATGTGCGAGCCTCTCAGCGTCGCTATGGTTGCTTCCCTTCCATCCATGACTAGGAGCACGAAAACGTCTCTGGTTTCCAGCATAGCCTCTATGGGGTCGAGCAAGAATGTAGAATCACATCGGTAGATGTTCACCTTTATGGGCTCAGGAGGCTCCATTGAAAAGAGCTCTATGTCCTCCTTGCCTTCTACCGGTGAGATGTTTCCGCAGAATACAGCCAAGCCATTTTTCGGTGTTTCTTTGAAAAGTTTAAGGTATTGTATTATCTTGTCTATTGCGCTTTGCACATTTGTCCTTGTTGTCTTTGATTTTATATTGCCAGATTGGTTGTACTCCTGCCTGAGCCTAGCTATCTCGTCGCTGAGCTGGAATCCGGCTGGTATGTAGATGCTTATCAGCTCAGTTCCATTCCCTCTTATTGACTTAAGCCTCTTTACTTCTTTTAGCAAATCGTATTCTTCTTTCATAAGATCAGTTCTTAGCCTATCTTTCGCTTGCCCATGTAAGGAACGAGAACTTCTGGCACTGTAATTGTGCCGTCATCGTTGTAATAATTCTCCACTATGGCAGCCAGCGCCCTTTCAATTGCTATGCCGGTAGCATTGAGCGTATGCACGTATTTTCTCTCATTTCCTTCATCATATTTTATGTCGAGCCTCATGGACTGCCAGTCTGTGCAGTTAGAAGCAGAAGTCAGCTCCCTGTATTGCCCTTGGCTAGGGAACCAACCTTCAACGTCGTTCTTCTTTGCAGCTACTATTCCTATGTCGCCTGTGCATATTTCTATTACATGGTAAGGAATACCAAGCTTCTGGAACATCTCTTCCTCGTTTCTGACGAGCTCGTCGAAGTATTGCCAAGAGTCGTCGGCGCGGGAGAATATGAATTGTTCTATCTTGTCGAACTGGTGGACTCTGAATATGCCTTTTGTATCTTTTCCGTGTGCGCCTGCTTCTCTCCTGAAGCATGTGCTTATGCCAACATATTTCAACGGCAGGTCTGTCTTGGAGAAGACCTCGCCCGCGTGCATAGCCGCTATCGCATGCTCCGATGTGGAAATGAGATAAAGCTGCTCGTTAACGTGCTCTATCTCAGCTGCGCCCTTTGCCTCTGAGCTTTCGCCTACTGCATAAAGTGCGTCGACAAAGTCGGCAAGGCTCGTAACTCCCTGATAGTACTCCTTCTTTATCATGAAAGGAGGAAGCACTGGTATGTAGCCCTTCTTAGAAAGCTCGTCTATTGCAAAATGCTCAAGTGCAAGCGAGAGCTTTACCATATCGCCTTTAAGGTAGTAGAAGCGTGCACCAGCTACTTTTGCTGCCCTTTCCAAGTCCACAAGGCCCAGCTTTTCAAGTATGTCTATATGGCTAGGGGTCTTGTCTGGCCTTGGCGTTCCCCACTTCCTTAGCTCAACGTTGTCGCTGGAGTCTTTGCCATATGGCACAGAGTCGTGAAGTATGTTTGGCATGCTCCAGAGTAGCTTATCCAGCCTCTCCTTCTTCTTTTCGAGCTCTGCCTCTAGCTTGTCTATCTGCTCTTTCAAGCTTGCCAGCCTGCTTAGCTCTTCCTGGCTTGGCTGAACGCCCTGCTTTTTCTTATTAGCTATTTCTAAGCTGCCCTTGTTCCTCTCAGTCCTAAGCCTTTGTATCTCTGTTACCATCTGCCTTGTTTCCTCGTCAAGCTTGAGCAATTCATCTAGCGGGAAGTCGCTCTTTCTTTTTTCAAGCGATTTCCTTATGGCGTCGAGATTCTCTCTAACCCATCTAGTTGTTAGCATATACTCACTTATAAGCAACTTTTTATTTTTAAACGATTTAAAGCTTTTGTATAGAAGCAGGGGTGGCAGAGTCTGGCCAAATGCGGCGGGCTTAGGACCCGTTCCCTTTGTGGGTGCGTGAGTTCAAATCTCACCCCCTGCACTAATTTCACAGCCTTATGCACAAGAGTGTTTTGTCATCGTCATATGCGCTTGGGCGCTCTTTTGCCTCTCGCAAAATGTTTGATGCAAACTCCTGCATGGTTGAAGACTTAGCAAGTGCTTGAATGAGTATCGCCTCGTTTAGCACGTGCCCAACGCCGTCTGTTGCTAAAATAACTATATCGCTTGTTCTAAGTATAGTCTCTTTGCTGTGAACTTTTATTCCGGAATGCCCCAATACCTGTGTAATATAAATTCCATTGCTGTCGATCTGGCCCATCCGAATTAATCTCCTACCTCTGAGCAAGAAAGATAGGCTATCGCCTACATTTGCAAACACTGCGTTCATGCCTGAGATATGCACAGCAGAAATAGTGGTAAGCCCTAGATTAAGCCTTCTTCTCTCTTTCAACAGTTCTTTGTTTGCTAATTCTATCGCCTTTGCCAAGTCCCCGCTAAAACTCTTTTTCAGTGCTGCCAATGCAAATTCTGCCGCTTTTCCGCTGTCGCCAAAGTCTGGAATGCTGACACCGTCGGCAACTGCAAAAAGCCCGTGCTTGGAATCTATAAGCAGCCTATCCTGATAGGCGTGTGCGCTTCCAGGAACTGAAAATGAGCCTATCTCTAAATCTTCCATCAAAAAGTAATGCCCTGCTAATATATTAATCTGTGTTGCAATATGCTGAAGGAGGCGAGTGTTTGTATCAAATAGATCAACAACAAATACAACAAATTGGGCAGGCTTCACAGCCTGAAGCAGCCCCCGAGCCCGCAGCTCCACAGCCGAATACCCAAGCTGTGCCTGCACCTAAAAAGGGTAAAGGTAAAGCAAAAAAGGCAATAGCTGGTTTGGCGGTTGTTGTCTTGATCGTAGCAGCATACTTGCTGCTATTGCAGAAACCAGCAAGCAGTAGCGCAATCTACTCTTCGCTTGCTCCTGGCAAAACATTGCCGCTAAACAAGTTTGTGCAGCTTGTAAACAGCTCCATTTTCTACGCCAACAGAACAAACGTGAGCTATTCTGGTGCTATAAGTTTTAACGAGTCTTCAAGCAGTTTCTCGACAAGCTACACTGTACCAATGCACATGACCCTTCTAAAGAATGGAAGCGATGAGCGTGCATATTTGTCTGTAAAAATGCCTTACGTTGGGAATCTCAGCATAATTGAAATATCGAAAGGCGGTAAGTACTATGCTTGCGTCAACTCTACCTCTCTGCCAGTGGGCACTGTAAATTCAACAAACTCCTCTTATGTTTGCATTTACCAGGCAGCTATGTCTAACTTTATTGGCTTGAGAAACAATGTAAGCGGCATGGTCCATGTACTCTCTTCCACAAAGTCTTCATACAATGGCAGGCCTTGCATTCTGGTAAAAGGCTATCTGCGTGCAAATGAAAGCTCTTTGACAAGTTCGCTTTCAAGCTTATCAACGCCTGCTTCAAACCTGGGGAACATGACTGCAAACTTTAGCATGTGCTTGGCTGAGAATACAAACATGCTGTTGTCGCTCTTACTCACAAGCCATTCCGCCATAACAAACCCTACTACTAACGCATCAGCATCTCTTTCCATGACCATGAGCCTAAATGAAACAGCTCTAAGCAGTGTCGTGCCTGGCAATTTAGCGACTTTGCCTGGGCCAGTACTTAATTCCACAGAGCTCTCCAGCTTGGGCATTTCCTGACCTCTCTCTAAAGCAGGCATTAGCAAGGCTTAAAAAGTCATCAATGCTAGTTTTACTTGTGGGAGCATGCTGTTCGAAGAGGTAGCAAAATACTATGAGAAGCTCGAGGGCATCTCCTCAAGGCTTGGCATGATAGACATACTTACAGAGATGTTCAAAAAGGCTAAGAAGGAAGAGATGAAACCGCTCATTTACATGACCCAGGGTATGCTAGCCCCGCCGTTCGAGGGCATAGAGATAGGCATAGCGGAGAAGCTTGCAGAGGAGTCGATAGCAATAGCCACTGGCTATTCAAAGGAGGAAGTAGAAAAAAGCTTCAAGAAAACAGGAGACTTGGGAGTAACCGCGGAGCAGCTCATGGCCCAGTCGAAGCTCAAGCGGATGACAAAGGAGAAGTTCGAGGCTAGGGAGGTTTTCGAGAGGATGAAGAAGATAGCGCAGACATCAGGGGAAGGAAGCAAGGAAGCGAAGATAAAGGAGCTTGCTGAGCTACTTGCAAGTTCTTCGCCTCTTGAGGCAAGATACATTGTGCGATTTGCTTTGGGAGAGCTAAGGCTTGGCGTAGGCGACGCTACTATACTCGAAGCCCTTTCAAAGGTGGCTACAGGCGAGAGAAGCTTCAAGGAGAAGCTTGAAAACGCTTACAACATATGCAGCGATCTCGGCACTATAGGCGAGGTGCTTGTAGAGCAGGGCATGAAGGGCATAGAGAACTTCAAGGTTTCACTGTTCAAGCCCATAAGGCCTGCACTTGCTGAGAGATTGCCAACGGCAGAGGAGATACTAGAGCGCATGGGCGGCAAGTGCGCTGTAGAAAGCAAGTACGACGGCTTGCGAGCACAGGTGCATGTGGACAAGAAGTCAAAGCGCGTAGAAATATTCTCGAGAAGGCTCGAGAGGCTTACTGACATGTTTCCTGAAATTGTAAAGGCGGCGCTGGATGAGACAAAAGGGAACAGCCTCATATTCGAAGGAGAAGCTATATCTTATGACGAAATTACTGGCCAATTCAGGCCTTTCCAAGAAACCATACAGAGGAAAAGGAAGCACGGCGTTGAGGAAAAGAGCGAGGAATTGCCGCTTCACCTCTTTGCATTCGACCTTCTCTACTACAACGGCGAAGATTATCTAGATAAGCCTTATGAGGAAAGAAGGAAGAAGCTAGAGGAAGTAATACAGGGCAACGGCACCATAAGGCTTGCAGACAGGATAATTGCCACAACTCCGCAGGAAATCGATAGGTATTTTGAAGACGTGGTTTCGAACGGGCTTGAGGGCATAGTGGCAAAAGATCTTAAGGCCAGGTACATAGCAGGCGCAAGAAAATTCAGCTGGATAAAAATGAAAAGAAGCTACAAAGGCGAGCTTACTGATACCGTAGACTTGGTCATTGTGGGCTACTATACTGGCAAGGGCTCAAGGGCAGAGTTTGGATTTGGCGGCTTGCTTGCTGCTGTTTACAACGACAAGAAGGATATGTTCGAAACAATAACAAAAATAGGCACGGGCTTCACTGAGCAGATGATGCAAGACTTCAAGAAGATGCTGGAGAAGATAAAAGTGGAGAAGAAGCCTGCTAGGGTTGATGCGCTCATAGAGCCGGATTTCTGGGTTGTGCCAAAATATGTGATAACAGTCAAGGCCGATGAGATAACAAAATCTCCTATGCACACTGCCGGCAGGCATGAAGAAAACGGCGTTGAAGTTGGCTACGCTCTCCGATTCCCTAGGATTGTAGGCGGAGGAATAAGAGAGGACAAGAGTCCAGAAGAGGCGACTACTACCAAGGAAATAATAGAGATGTTCAACCAGCAGAGAAAGACTAAACTTACCGATGCCGCTCCGTAAATTTGATTGTTTGTTTTGTTTGCGAAGATTTTTTAATTTAGCCAGAGAAATAGGATTGCGGTAATATGGAGAAGCAAAAATGGTCCTCGATTCTATTCCTTATCAGCGGAATCTTGATAGTGGCCAATGCAGGCTTTCTTTACTATGTGCTCTCTGCTGCTGAGAGCTCTGTGCAAAGCCATCATCTTGCGCTAAATGCTACAGAAGTCGCCTTGCTTAAGAATGCAGGGCCCGCTATTCTTGCTTTGCCTATTGTCGGAATTTTCTCAGGCATAGTTCTTCTACTTGCTGCATACATGGTAAGCAAAGGCAAAAACGTCAAGATGTGGGCCTATTTAGGAATAATATTTTCGCTCATTAGCATAGCAGGCAATGGTGGCTTTATCTTTGGATTTCTTATCGGAATAGCGGCAGGCGTGTTGGCATTGACAAAGTAAAAGGATTTACTTTGCATCTCGAGCTATGCACAAAAGATATTTAAATTTATACTGTTTTAATTCGGTAAGAATTGGGCGACCGGTGAGATAAATGGTAGAGTTTTCGAATCCTCTTTTAGAGGCTAGCTCGGACTCTGCAGCACAGCCAAATGTGCCGCAGATAAAAATAGTAACTGTCGGAGTAGGAGGTGCAGGCAACAATACTGTAAACAGGCTTTTGAAAGTTGGCGTCAAGGGAACGGAGCTTGTTGCAGTAAACACTGATGTCCAGCACTTCAAGATAATAGACGACAGAATAAAGAAGATACTTATCGGCAAGAGCATAACAAGGGGCCTCGGTGCAGGCGGAGATCCTATGATAGGCGCAAAAGCCGCTGAGACTGATAGGCAGCAGCTTGAAGAGGTGCTTGCCGGTGCTCAACTCGTATTCCTTTGTGCAGGCATGGGCGGCGGCACAGGCACAGGCGCCGCGCCGGTAATTGCGCAGATAGCTAAGGAGCAAGGTGCAATAGTAGTTGCAATGGTTACTTACCCATTCGATCTTGAAAGGGTAAGGAAGGTAAAGGCAGAGGAGGGCATTCAGCAACTGAGAAAATATGCAGATAGCGTTATCATACTAGACAACAACAGGCTCGTCAAGCTAGTTCCAAACCTGCCAATGAACGAGGCCTTTGCAGTGGCTGATGATGTGCTCGCAAAGGCGATTGGCGGATTGGTATGGACGATAACGCAGCCGAGCCTTATCAACATAGACTTTGCAGATGTGCGTGCCATAATGGGAAGCGGAGATGTAGGATTCATAGCTGTAGGCACTGGCAAGGGCAATGACAAAGTAACTGCCGCAGTCGAAGCAGTAATAAAGAACAAGCTGCTCGATGTAGACTATGAAAATGCAAAAGGCGCACTAATACACATCACTGGCGCGTCAGACCTTACCCTTGGAGATGCAATAAAGGCAGGAGAGATGATAACCGAACGCATGGATCCAAAGGCAAATGTCAAGTGGGGTGCTAGGATAGTGCCAGGATACGAAGGCCAGATAGAAATAGTGGCCATAGTGACAGGAGTCAAGGGCGAAAGCATAGTAGGCAGGCTTCAGGAGAAGGAGCCGAAGGAGCAACACCTTGGGCTCGACTCTTTGTGAGGTGAGCATGGTGGAGTTTGACTATGATGCATTCACTCCGAGAATAGCTGTTGTGGGTGTAGGTGGGCAGGGATGCAACCTTGTTAACAGGCTGTACACAAACGGCATAAAAAGCGCAGACACTATAGCAGTCAACACAGACCTTGCGCACCTTAACATGATAAGGGCGCACAAGAAGCTGCTTATAGGCAAGGAAATAACAAACGGCCTCGGTGCAGGCGGATTTCCTGAAGTTGCTGCAAAGTGCGCAGACCTCAGCAGGGAAGACATAGCAAAAGCTCTTGAAGGCTACAATCTAGTGTTTGTGGCAGCAGGCATGGGCGGCGGCACAGGCACAGGCGCCGCGCCGATAGTTGCAAAAATTGCTAGAGAACAGGGTGCAACAGTGATAGGTACTGTTACATACCCGTTTGCGCTAGAGAGGAGCAGAAGGGTAAAGGCAGAATGGGGAATACAGCAGCTTAGCAAAGAAGCAGACGCTGTGATAGTCATAGAAAATGACAGGCTGCTCTCTTATGTGCCTAACCTGCCTATGGAAAAGGCTTTTGAAGTAGTAGACAACATTACAGGTAATGCAGTGAAGGGCATAGCTGATACAATAACCTTGCCTAGCTTGATAAACCTTGATTTTGCAGACCTAAAGACAGTGGTAAGAGATACAGGCACTGCTGTGATAAGTGTGGGCACAGGGCAAGGAAACGACAGAGTAGAACAAGCAATTAGGTCAACGCGCTCTCACCCACTGCTTAGCGTTGACTATGAAGGCGCCAAGGGAGCCCTTGTGCATGTGTCTGGAGGTGCCAACCTAACAATAAGCGAAGCAACAAGAATAGGCGAAGGCGTTACCGAAGGGCTTGCTCCAGATGCTAACGTGATATTCGGAGCGAGGCTCATTCCTCAACTCAACGATCAGATTACTGTAATGTCGATAGTGACAGGCGTCAAAGCGAAGTTCGGAGAGAAGATAAAGCGCGAAGAAGTTGAGGCGCTAAGGCTGCAAAACATAGACACAATCTTCTGACGTTTTTCTTTTGCTTTTTATGTTTAGTTTTTGATGCTGCTATTTTGCTGATTCTGTTTGCAACTAGGTTTTATAAAAGTCAACGTAAAAATAAATTAGGTTAAATGCGTAGTAAAGGCTTCGCGTACTTTGTTGCAATCTTGACCACGCTGCTTTACAGCGCTTGGTACATAAGCATGAGCTTTCTTGCTAACGCTTATACCGGCACCTACACTCCTATTTTCGTGTTGCTGGCCATGTTTCTTGTCTTGCTCGCCCTTAGATTTTTACTCAGCCGCAACAGGCTTCATCTTTACTATCTTACAGACATACTCTATCCTGCTCTAGCTGGCCTTTTCTTTGCAATAGGCAACTATCTGTTTTACATTGTAATTTTTCAACAAGGAGTGCAGTTTGCAAGCTCCTTTGGCTCAGCCGAGATTGTGTTTTTTGTCCTCTTTCTGTGGATCGCAGGCAAACAGAAAACAAGAATGGGCTATTATTTGCTTGGTTCTGTGCTTATTGCAGTAGGCCTTATAGCAGAATCTGCAATACTAAATGACATATCGATAGGCATCAACGTGCCTCTGCTAGAGTATGGAATTCTAATTGCATTTATCTACGGCTTAGCAACCTACTTCTACTATCTTTCAACAAAAAAGATTGAGAGCATATGGGGCACAGTCTTCTACATAACTTTGTTTGAGGTTGCTGTATACGCAGTGCTGTTTTCCCTCTTCTACAAATATATAACGCTTCCTGCCATAAACCTTACCTTCATTATCCTTCTTCTCTCAGCTTCGCTTCTTCTCTTTATAGCATTCGTTGTCGAGACTTGGATGATGAAGCTGCTCGAGCCATTTGGAGAAGGAACCACAGCAACAGGCTACATTCTCAGCGACCTTGAGCTTCTGCCAGTAATGCTCTACGCCATTTACAAAGATCCTGCTACTTGGCTTTCCTTTGTGCCTGGGATGATATTGATAACATTAGGTATGCTGTTGTTAGACTGGCAGAAGGGAAGCAAGGAAATAGCCCAGCCAAGCAGCTGATTTCAATTTTTTAGAGACTTTTGTTGTAGCGAAAGCCTATTTAATTTTCTCTGCCAAACTTTTTACATCGTGATTTTAATGGCTGACTACAACACTACCCACAAGTCCGTGAAAGAGCTGCGAGAAGGAAGCTATATAGTAATAGACAACGAACCGTGCAAGATAGTCGAGATGGAATTTTCATCTCCTGGCAAGCATGGTTCTGCAAAAGCGAGAATAACAGGCATAGGCGTATTTGACGGCCAGAAGCGAACGCTTCTCGAGCCTGCAGATGCGGATGTTGAAGTACCAGAAATACTGAAGAAAAGAGCCCAGGTAGTAGCAGTTACCCAAACCGGTGTCCAGCTTATGGATCTAGATACTTATGAAATCTTTGAGACTACTATTGGCAACGACGAAGAGCTCAAAAACAACATAAAACCTGGCCAAGAGGTAGAAGTGCTTGAAAGCATGGGTAGGCGCATAATAACCAGAATTTTGGGTGGTGCAAAATGACAGATGTCAAGATTGTGGAGGATAGAGCAAATCCTCTTTTGAGAAGAAGAGAGCTTAGATGTGAAATAGCATACGATGGCCCAACCCCTTCAAGGGCGGAGGTCAAGGCAGCAATAGTAAAGGCGCTTGGAAGCAATCCTGAGACCACTGTAGTAATGGAGATTAGGCAGAACTTTGGAGCAAGGGTAAGCGATGCAATAGTGCACATATACGATTCAAAAGAAGCCATGGATATTGTGCCTTCATACATCATAAACAGAGAGACGAAGAAGGAAAAGCAGGAAGAGAAAAAGGAAGCTCCTAAGCAGCAGGAGGCTGCAAAAGAGCAGTAATGCTTAGGTTGATTTTATGGCAAACGAGCAAAAAGAAAAGCAGGTAGAGTTTAAGTACAAACCAGCTGTGAAGTTTTGTCCAAAATGCGGGTCAAGGATGGGCGAGCATGCTGACAGGTTTGTTTGCGGGAAATGCGGCTACACAGAGTGGAAAACGAACAAGGCGTGAAGTTGGTGGCACGGGGAAGAAAAGCAGTTGAGAAGGCTAGAAGGCGTGAAAACAAAAGGGAGCAAACAAAGCTTGCTCTCGAATTTGCGGTTTTGTTCTTTGGAATAATGATTCTTCTCCAGCTTCCGGTAGCATTCCTATATGATGCCGGTCTAATACAAAGCCCATTGTACTGGTCAAGTGCAATGCTTTCAATAAGCTTTCCTGTTTCTGTATTTGTTTATCTTCTTGCCGTAAAAAAGCTAGATGCTCACAAGGCTATAGCTGAGCTGGGGCTCACTAGAGACAGGTTGAGTGCAAGAATCTTGGCTATGGGCTTGCTCCTTTTTGCAATAATCTTTCTGATGGAGGCAGCAATAGCGCTGGTAGAACAGATAACGGGGATAAGGATAAGCACGCACGTTTCTTTGCTCCTTCAAGGAGCGCCGTTGTGGTTCTATGTCTTTGCAGTATTTGTCGCGCCGTTGAATGAGGAGATAATGTTCAGAGGATTCTTTGTACCTAGGCTCGGAATAGTGCTTAGCGCGCTTCTTTTTGCAATTCCCCACCTTACCTATGCATCCACCTATGAAATAGAGGCAATTGCAGCATTTGTTTTCGGTCTGCTTGCTGGGTATGTGTTCAAGAAGACAAAATCGCTTTATGCCACAATAATCGCACATGCTTTGGTTAACGCAATAGCTGTCGTGGGCTTCCTGGTGTAGCAAATGCTGAAGCTCATAGTGCAAGAGCCTAAATACCAGATAAACATAGGCTATGTGGCTAGAGTAGCTAAGAATTTTGGCCTTAAGCAAATTTGCTTTGTAAAGCCAAGAACTAAGCTTCTAGGTGTTACTGCGATAAAGTTTGCAAAGCATGCAAGGAGTCTGCTCGAGCATGCAAAGGTCTATTCCTCTTTGCAGGAAGCCGTAAAAGGCTGCGACATGATTATAGGCACTACTGGAGTATGGGAAAAGGCCAAGTCTCATGGGAAAAATGTAATGACCATAGATCGCCTCGCCAAAGAGCTTTCAAAACGAAGACATCGTTGCGTAGCGTTGATACTAGGCAGAGATGACATTGGCATGAGCAAAGAAGAGCTTGCAAGCTGCGATGCTGTTGCATATATACCTGCTAATCCAAAGTACCCTGTTCTAAACATCTCTCATGCCCTAGCGGTCATGCTTTATGAGCTTAGCAAAGCCCGCCTCACAAATATTTACCAGATAAGCAAGGACTTGCCAACGCGAAAAGAGCTAGACCTACTTTTCAGAGAGTTTGAAAAGATGGTAAGTGGCAAAGAAAACATTAGAAACAAGAATGAGGTAAGCAGGGTGTTTCGAAACCTAGTACTAAACGCAAGATTAAGCAAAAAAGAGGTCCACGCCCTTATAACGGCGCTTAAATAAAATTCACTGCTCTGCCTTCTTCCTCTTTATTATTTTTACCTTTTGTGGTGTTACCAGAATCCTGTTCTCGTCTATTTGGGCTATGTCGCCGTTTATGCTGGCCACGTAGTTCTTCAATGCAGTTATTACATTGTTCCTTGTGGTAGGTCTCTTCGCAAGCTCCTCGATGTTCGCCAGTATTATGTTTTTCTTCTGCAACTCCTCCTCCACCAGCTTCACGTCGTCTTCGCTTACAATCGATACTGGCTTGACGTACATGTCTGCAGGCTCGTGCAGCACATCCACGTCCTCCATCTCAGCTGCGTTCATGTACTCTTCTATGTTTATGCCTTTAGAAGAAGACACTCCAAAGGCTTGGCCTAACTTATCAAAAACTCCCATTTTCTCACCGATCGCCTAATCTTTCTTTTCAAGATATATTTTTAATACTTTCCTTCGAAACGCATTTACATTACAACACTGAAGTTATATCGACATTGCCTGCTCCAGTATTTTCTTTGCAAGCTCTTTGCCGAATAAGCTCTCAACCTTCTTCTCGTTCTCTTGGATTCTCAAGTCTGCGACTTTCCTTATGCCATTATTGTACATGAGCCTGGCGCGCACTCTGCCAACTTGCTCCAGCCTTACAAGGTCGAACAGCTCGCTCTTTATTCCGTACTTGACCCTTACCCTCATTTCGTGAAGCTTTGCCACGCGTACGCCTATAAGCTTTGCAAGCTCTATGCTTGAGTAGAGAAGCCAGTCGGCATTCGTTATTTTGGTGAAAAGGCTCCCTGGGGTAGTGTCATATTTCTCGATTATCTCCCGCTCAGGCATCTCTTCGCACCAATCTCTTAGCATTAGCGCCGTGCTCATGGGCTTTACAGGGTCATAGAATGGCATTTCCTGCTCGAAGTTTATGTTCGCTTTTCTGAGGAGAGGAATATAGTCAACAAACGCCTCTTCAGCTTCTTCGGTGGCTTTTGCATAAGGCCTCATCTCCAGCGTGTTTGAAATGGCAAACAATATGCCAAGATCGTCTTGCACATGCGGCAATGTGTCTATAAGCCACTTGGCTGTGAGAGGGTCTATGTATAGCTCGCTTACTCTCTTGCCTATCCTTGTTGCCTCATATGCGCTGCCTCTACTCCTTACAAAACCCCACTCTTCCAGCGTGTCGACGAGCGTGCTCGTCATGTCGTAAAGCAAACCGTGGTTGCCGAACTGGAAGCCGTAGAATGTGCTTGACAGAAACTCTGCTATTGATTCCTTTGTGCGGAACATCTCGGTGGCGATAAAAGCAAGCACATGGGTTCTTAGCACAGGCAAAGCTCCTAGCTTAGATGATATCGGGTCAAGTGGCGCGTTTATGTACCTTTCGAAGAGGTCGCTTATCTCATATTTGCTCCTTGCTATGAGCAAGGCCCTTCCTTCAGTATCATAAGCTGGCCTGCCGGCCCTTCCGAAAAGTTGCACTACCTCGTTTACGCCGAGCTTGCTCGCGCCCTCTTCCTCGCTGTACCTGCTTGTATCCCTTACTACTACCGTGTGGGCAGGCAGGTTTACTCCAAGACCGAGCGTAGTAGTGGAGCATATTGCCTTTATCAAATTGGCCTTGAATGCCTGCTCGACCTCATGCCTCTGCTCGTTTACAAGCCCGCTGTGGTGAAATGCGACGCCGCGCTTTACCAAGCTTGCAAGCTTTTCGCATTGAGCAGTAGGCCTGCTTAGCGCATGCAGTATTTTTTCACTCACCTTTTCAAGCTCTTTCTTCTCAGCATCTGTAAGCGTAGGCTCCACTATGCTTGCCAGCTTTTCCGCGCCGCTTTCAGCATACTTCTTAGTCGCATAGAAAATCAAAAGCTGCTTTTTCATAGCTAGAGTGTCTTCTGCGATGCGATGCTCAGGTATCTTGCTGTTTCCAGCTAGCGCCTCCTCCCTGTTGTCGGAGAAATAGGCCTTGCCCATATATGCCACGCCCTTTTCAAGCTTTACAGGCCTGTAGTCGCTTTCGACAAGTTTAGCATAGAACCATCTTGCAAGCTCATCTGCATTGCCTATCGTTGCGCTGAGCGCTATGAACTGGGCATGCCTGCACAAGTACTTGAGCTTTGTTATCAAGACATCAAGCGTAGGCCCTCTCGACGGGTCGTCGAGCATGTGGACTTCGTCAAACACTATAACGCCTACTTTGTCAAGCCAGTCTATGCCGTGCCTTATCAAGCTGTCAAGCTTCTCAGTGGAGACAAAAATTATGTCGTAATTTGCAAGCCAGGGGTCTAGTGAATCAAGGTCGCCTATCGATATCGCAACCTTAAGGAAAGGATAAGCATTCTTTATCTCCTCATATTTCTCGCTTACGAGTGCGCGCATGGGCGCCACATAAATTGCCTTCTTGAAGTCGTGCAAGACCGCTCTGATCATTGCCATCTCTGCAATGAAGGTCTTGCCACTAGCAGTAGGCGAAGCAACAACCATGTTGTTGCCGAAAATAAGGCCCTTCTTGATGGCTTCTTCCTGCGGAGGAGTAAGCTTCAAGATGCCGCGCGCCCTGGCTGCCTCTACTACCTCCTTTGGTAGCATGCTTTGTATCTCGCTAAGCTCCATGTAGCATAAATATTGCAACAAAACTATTTTAGACTTGCATTGTTGGCATGCAATATTGGCATGTAGATTGGTTTGGTTTCGAACTACGCTTGCGCTCGTAGGCGAAAGGCAGTGCTTATTTATTTTGCTTTTCCCAAGCTATTTTATGGAAACCAAAGGAACATGGGTGGAATACGAGCAAGACGAATACACTGACGCTATGGACTTATTGGTGTCGCTCGGCATAGAGCCGAGCAGCGATAAGGTAAAGGATATAATAGAAGCTGCAAATGGGAAATATGATGAAGAAAGGTCATTTAGGGCCGCAGTTCCGGAAATAATGGTTCTCAAGGCGCAGATTGTTGAAGACGCAATAAACATTATAAGATTTATCGGGGAAGAGCCGAGCATAGGAAAGGTAAAGAAGATACTTAACATAGTAGACGCCAAAACAAACAAAGAACTGATAAAGATCATACTTCCCCAATATGAAAAAGATTTCAAGAAATACCTAGAAGTAGAGCTCGATAGGCTTGACGCAGTTTTAAAAGCTGATAAAACGTTGCAAAGGGAAATTGTCAGTGCGCAAGGCGTCAAAAAAGCAGAAGAGGACTCTGTCGAGCTTAGCGACGGCGAACTGCGCAACGTTGAAATGAGATTTTTGACTGGCATGTCAGTCGTAAAGCTGGCTAGCGATACCGGGGATTCTTCTATTGAGCGCATTGAGAGCATTGCGCGCGGGCTAAATATCAATATTACCAAGGATGAGATAGAAGCAACGATGAATTACTTGGATTTAATAGACACGATTGAAGCGCTAAATTATGCGCTTGATATTCTTAAAAAGCTAGGCCAGAAGCCAAGCGTGGAAGCCATGCTGAAGATTGTGCGCGCGGCAGGTGTGGAGCCTGGCGAAGAATTCGCCCCTATAGCTGCCGAGGTGATCGAGGCGGCTAACACCAAACATGGCTAACGCCAAACATAATAGTTAAACCGTCGCAATAGCTGTGCAAGCACGTTCTTCCCAAAGATCTATTCGGAGGTTTGCCAACAAATGGCAAAGGTTTTTAAACCAAAAAGAGAAAGAGGTACGTGGTCAAATGGGCTACGGAGCTGATTTGAGAAGGGCATGGAATCTGCTTTGGAATCCTGGCAAGGAGAGCAAGGCGAGCATGAACATCAGCAAGGCTCTGAAGTTCTATTATGAAATAGGAGTGCTCGGCATGGTGCTGTATTGGATTGTAGGTACGCTTCTTATAGGGGCAGGCTTGACAATAGGTTCTTATTATTTGCCAATGATGCCTTATAAGCCCTTAATATCTTATATTGTGTTTCCTCTGCTTGTCTTTTCTGGAATTTTTTATTTCCTAATCCTGATTCCAATAGGCATAGCAATAGACGCCCTTCTTTACCATATTGTTGGTAAATACCTGTTGAATGCTTGGAACGGGAATTATGACAGAACCTTTGCCGCAGTGACCTTCAGCGAAATGCCGATGGTATTGTTCTTCTGGCTTGTGCTAATACCCTTCGTAAGAATATTGGTCGCAATTTTTGCATTCTGGCAAGTGGTAATATTGATAATCGCTTTGGCAACGCAGCAGAAAACAACTAGGACAAACGCGTTCACTGCGATCTTAGCGACTTTAATTCTCGCGCTGTTATTCGCTTTTATGGTAATGGCTTTCGCAGTGCCTTATTTCCTGCCATACCGCCTGTACCATATTTCCAGTTTTGGTTATCCGGTGTGAATGGCTAGCAAGCGGCGAGCCCTGCTCTTTTATGTTGACACAGTGGCAGAGTACTGTCAACTTTGCGGTGGCGGTTGTTGATTTATTGCCTTTCTAGTTTCCTGCTGCGTTCTACTCAAATTTCACAGCCTTTAAATAGTCATCCTCCTCCGCTTGAATAGTGTTTCATGATCGCGTAAAAGAGCTTGTAGCTTATTGCGCCCACCAGAACAGACAACACTATCACTATTGCGATGGCTCCTGGGCTTATCTTGCCGAAGATCATGCCTGCAGGATAGTATGTGGCTATGCCTATTGGTACTACTACTGTGAACAGCAGAGAAAATACTGGTCCGTAGATGTTTATTGGGTAGCTTGCAGCAGTTGAAAGAAAGCCAAGGAAGTTATTCATAAAGCTGCTGCTTTTGAATAGAAGATAGGTAAGCGCTGTTAGCATAAGCACAAACAGCAGGAGCGCAAATGTGCCTATTCCAAAAACAGCCAAATAAACAAGCACGCTCTCCAGTGGGAGTCGCAGCTTGATTGCAGAATAGGCAAATACCAACAGACCGCTTACAAAGCCTGATATCTCTGTTGTTCCCCCGCTAGTTGAAAGCATTATTGTTACAAGGCCGTAGGGCTTCGAAAAAAGGCCGTCGTAACCTCCATTTCTCATTTTGTTTACTACCATCCTGCTCTCTATGTGGTAATAAATTGCTCCAAGCACCATTGTTGCAGCAGCGGAGAGCAGAAGCATCTGGTAGTAGCTCCAACCAGCTATGCCAGAAGATACAGTGTATATAACTGTGATTGCTATTACGGCGTATATCTCAGAAAAGGTGCTGTATATCAGCCAGAGCACAAAGGAGAATCTGTATGAAATGGCTGTTTTCCAGGCCAAATACTGGCTTGCAAGATAAAACCTAATAGAATCTGCTATGCCCATTCAACCACGTGCCGAAGCTATGAGCTTTCTTGCCCTATTCCATGCAACGGTAGCAATGCCGAGCAGTACGACAAGCCAAACAGTGCTTATTCCTATGCTAAACAAGATAGTGCTATTGCTTATCGTTCCGAGGAAGGTTGCCGCGGGCACATAAAGGACAATTGCGAAAGGAAGCATCAAGAGCATGTGCTGAATCGTTGCAGGGAAAAAGTTCAGGGGCATAACTCCTCCACCGAGCAGGAGGACGATAAGCCACGTTATATTTATTAGGCTTGATATATAAACGAACTTAAGCGACATCGTGCCTATTAGAAAACCTATGACGCTGATTATGGCATAAGCAAGCAAAACCTCTATTACGAAAGCGGCTATTGAGAAAGCGCTCAGCATCGCGTGCGAAATGGCAAGTGCAAAAATAAGTATGGGTATTCCGGTAAGCAAAATGCTGAGAAGGTCTTCTCCGAAACCCATGAAAAAAAGCTGTAGCGGAAAATTCACTGGCCTAGTGTAGTTCACGGCTATGTTTCCGTCTAATACCAAGTCTTCCATTTCATAGGGTAGGTTCATGTTCATAAGGCTTCTTAACGCATAAACTACCAGAAAATAAAGGTAGATGTCTGGCAGCGTGAAGCCCCTTATGCTGCTTACTTTGGTGCCAAGGTATATTGCAGTCCAGATAAATATCAGAAGCAATACTTGGAGAAACTTGAAGAACAAGTTGAGCAAGTAGTCTGCCTTGTAGGCAAGGTCTGCCTTTATGCTCATTTCTATGGCTCCTAGATAGCTGCCCACGTTCATGCCTAGCCCTCAAGCCTCTTGTAAAGCCGCGTAATAAGCTCGTTCAGACCTAGCTCTGAAACGCTATAATCTATTATGTTTCTGTTTGCCAAGATATCTGCAAATCTTTTACTCTTTATCTGCTTGCCGCTAACTTCTAGTCTTGCTACGTCAAATCCTTTGTAAACAACCTTCCCTATTCCAATGTCTATCTGTGCGCCGGGCTTGAACTTTATTTCGAGTATTCTTTTGTTTCCGAACATGCGCGAAAGCTCTTTGACGGTGCCGTCAAAGGCCATATGGCCTTCATGCAGTATTAGGATTCTGTCGGCTATGCTTACGTCCTCTATTATATGGGTGGTTAGGAAAAAGGTAGTGCCATATCTGCTCCTCATGTCAAGTATTGCCTTCTTTATATGCGCCTTTGAAATTATATCTATTCCTATAGTGGGCTCGTCCAGGAAAACAATCTTTGGCATGTGCAGTATTGAAGCCACGAAGTTGCACTTCATCTGCTCGCCTAGCGACATTGTGCGCGCTGGCTTCCTATAAACCCGCCTTAATTCGAGAAGGTTGACAAAGTAGCGCAGGTTCTTGTTGAACACAGGTTTTGGTATTTTGTATATTTTTCTCATGAATTCGAAGGTGTCATATGCTGGCAAGTTCCAGTTTATTTGCGTGTGCGCTCCGAGCACAACGCCTATGTCAAAAGCAAGCTTTATCCGCTCTTTCCACGGGTCAAGGCCTAGAACGGTGGCAGTTCCACTATCCGGAGACATGATTCCCGTGAGTATCTTTATCAGTGTCGACTTGCCGCTGCCATTCCTGCCCAGAAGAGCCACTATCTCGCCGTTTTGCACCGAGAAGCTTACCTTGTCTAGGGCCTTCTTGACAAGGTATTTCCTGCGCCACGACGCGAGGAAGCCCCTGCTTTTTGTTTCATATACCTTGTAGCTTTTCGAAATGCTTTCTGCCTTTATTACTTCCATTTCCTCTTTTAACAGATGCTTTCTTTAAAATTTTAAAATATTTGTACAATAAGCAGCATAGCTTGATGCCTCTGGCTGGCCCCTTTTCTGCAAAAACAAAAATAAATAAAAAACAAACTGCATAGTATATTAGAAGCCCTGGTAGCTCAGCCGGTAGAGCGCCTGTCTTGTAAACAGGAGGCCGAGGGTTCAAATCCCTCTCAGGGCTTATGTACAAATGGTTCGTTGCCCTTTTGACATGGAACAGCTTCTTTTAGTGGGTAAATCGGCACAACTGTAGGATGTTGGATTTTAAATGCCTATTCTTCAAGTACAGGTCGATTCTCTGCTATGGTGATTGTATCTAATTTGCAGGTAGTTGTTTTACTCCGCTATCCAATACTTGATTTACATTTATTAGATTTAATTCCCCTGCATTTTGATAGCTCGTGAATTCTGTATCTCCTTCTGATTCGGCTTGACTAAAACTTGCTCCTCCCCCCATCATTGTAGTTTCTATGCAATCTACGATGTGGCTGTTGCTAGTCGTTTGAACGCAAACAAAAGCATGTCCAGGAACAAGAGCTATATAGGTCTGCATACCTATTGCCACAGTTGCGCTTGCGAATACCAAAGTGCCATCTATGCAATTTTCTCCACCAGCAGCTAAGCTTTGAACAGGTGTATATACAGTTTGTTCACCATAAAAGTCAGTTGGTGCGTTTACATAGTGCATCCCCTCAGATTGAAGCTGATTATATATTGCCTGCAGCTGTAGGTTTGTGGTCTCCGAAGCATTGCATGGTGAAAGACCAAGCAGACCGCATCCAGAAGGATAAGTTTCGCTATAACCAACCATGGCTTTGCCTGGAAGGTTTAAGGATGCGTTTGCAACCAACTGATGAATAGCAGGAGCAGTAGGCTGCACCCATGCTGCAATCAAGTTATCATATAATCCGCCAAACCAATCCATTGTATTGAAACTTGTAAGATTTGCAGGGTAACTATTTTGATAAACGACATTACCTTTTGAATCGGTAACGGTTAGCTGATAAGTTACTGTCTGTGCTTGAAGATTAGAGAATACTTGACTGCTTAGAGGGAGGTTCAGATGTAAGATGATGCTTGAGCCAGGTGGTATTGTAATATCTTGGCTAACCGGTGAACTCCAAGAAGGTATTTGGAGTGTTACTGTGCCCATAAAAGTACCAGATCCAGAATTTGATATTTCTATGGTGGTCATGTTTGTCTGCAAATATGCGGTGTTTATCGCAAAGGCAGGCACTATTGGGTTGCCTACATATGGTGTCATAGCAAATTGAACACTTAAACTCGTAGTTGGAAGTAAACTTATTGTAATGCCGCTGGATATTGAGGAATTGGAATAAATATAAGCATTGATGGTAGCTTGTCCTGCTAGGTTGGGTGCAGTATAGACTACACTGCAACTTCCTGAACTATCCGTCGTGCAATAATTTTGTATATTGCCTTCATTAGTATAAAATGAGACTTTAGTATTTCCTACAGGATTTCCTAACCTGTTAGTTACTTTTGCAGTTATTATGGTTGTACTGTACCCATTTCCATTTATTGAATTATTAAGGGCAGTCAAAGAAACTGATGAAGGAGTCAAAGGCTGTAATGTGATATTTGTTGAAGCAGTTGCATTGTATGATGTGGCAGATATAGTTATGTTACCAGGAAAAATTGATGCAGTATAAGTAACTTGACACTTGCCATTAACTGTGGCGCAAGAAGTAGAAGACAATGAGCCACTACCACTCAAACTAAATGTAACTTGCGTTCCATCAGGCACAGGGCTGCTCTGATTGTCATAGGCACGAACAATTATTGTTGTTGAAGAGCTACCATCTGCAGGTAAACTTGGATTTATTGCGCTTAAAACCAGTTTTGTTGTAGGATCTGGATTAACTTTCACCAATATAGTTTTTGTTATGCTACCAATACTCAAAGTAATATTAATATACGAAGGCGTTGCCTGCTTCGGTGGAGTAAATATTACTTCGCAACTGCCAGAATTGTCTGTGGTACATCCACTTACCGAACCTCCATTTGTCGAGGCTTGAATAGAAGCGCCACTTATTGGCGTATTTAAGTTGCTAAACAAAGAAACAGGGATTTGGTAGCTAGATTTCCCATTTCCGATGAAGTTTTGAATTGAACTCGAATACATTGATGAAATATGATTCGGTGTGGAGTTTTGTACAAACAAATACGCACCTATCAGTGCTACTATAATCACAGCCAAAATTATGAAAAATCTAGGTTTAAAGCGTCCCAGTATAATTTTCTCTTCTTGTGTCCTATTCATCGAAGCTGATTTTTTAATCAATTTTTCATTTTCTACATCTTCCTTTTTCAGTTTTAAATACTCATTTCTATTGATCTCTCCTTTTGCATACTTAATCTCAACTTTGGTATCTTTCATACAATCTCCGAATAGTTTACTATCCCGAGGTACTAAGTTGGCAAATTGGTGGATTAGTTAATATTAATTTATATCCTGCTGGGCATGCATCATATAATACACATTTACCTAATGTATGGTTAAAAATATAACTAGGGGGGCACTGAGGCGGAGGAACACACATGTGCATGTAATTATTATATTCTGCTCCAGCAATACACGCCGTAGGGGGAGACTCACAGTTTTGATTATTTTCCCACACAGCGTAAGCAGGGCATGGGGGCAATACTCGAATAGTAAAATTGCAAGTTGCCCCATTACAATGACCAACTTGAGTAGTGGAATTATTATAATTCCAATATTTATAGAAGCATTGTGGAGGTATTGAAGAACTATTGAAATAAAAATTTGAAGGGCAGGTAGGTTGTACTTCACACAAATTTCCAGAAGCACATAAGGGAGTTAATGTAAGTGGCTTTGGTGGATTGAATATTCCTGTTTGAGTAATAAAGATAGCCACAACAATCAAAATCAACATAATAATAAAAGACTTTAATACTAAATGATTATTTGGTTTTTTGTTTATTTGATTTGCATTTGTTGATTTACTCACTTCTCCTACTAAATCTTTTAGCATCTCTTTATATTGTTTCTCTGTAATCTCTCCCTTTGCATAGCGGTGCTTAAGAATTTTTATAAATTCTTCATCTGCCATTAAACTACCCCCCTAGGTCCTTTTTCATTTGTTTATATTGCTTCTTTGTAAGTTCTCCTTTAGCATATCTTTCTTTTAAGATTGCAATTGCATCTTCTTTTTCAACTTCTTCTTCTACTTTAAATTTAGTATTGCTTCGAGTTATGTTGGGAATCTTTGATTGGTGTTTTAAGGCAAATATTGTTGCAAAGCTTCCACCTATTACTAGGATAAAGCCTATTAATAACCCACCATAATCAATGAGACTAATTATTGCCAAAATTATAATTGCTATGGATAAGTTTATTGTTTTTGAACTAGATCTCTCTGAATAAGCAAGGCCAACGAGAAGAAACACTATTACTGCGGAAAGAATTCCTATAAAACCAATAAGATTAAAACCATATACCTGGTGTGGCATACCGTAACTGCAAGATTCAATTTCGAATCCCAGAGGCCAAGTATTACTTAAAAAGTGTGTGCTGGTAATGGTATTGTTATAGTTTTCACAATACCATGCCACAGGTGCCCATGCCGTACTCACTCCGACTATTAATATAATTAGGCCACCAATCAAAATTGCAAGAAAATTTCCAAGCTTCATGACCATAGCTGCACCTATAGTAACTAATTGTTAAATTTTAAATATCTTCTTACGATGAGCAATTTTGTTATTAAATAAAATTTCTTTAAAATCCTTGTTTATTTGTGTTTAAACAAACGATCTTTATGCAAGGCAAGCAAATACCTGTCTGGAGCCTATCGTTAAAATTTCAAAGCAAAGTAGGGCTGGAATT
>JAGDXZ010000010.1 GCA_023270015.1 Microcaldota archaeon
CCTAGACCACTTCCTTTTCCTAAGGAATTCGAATCTATGGCCCAGGCTTTGGAGGAAGGCATGAAAAACAACAATGTTGCAGCTTGGAGTGAAATGGTAAGACAAGCAAAGGCACTTGGCGCACATGTTTATGCTTGCTCGATGATGTGCGGGGTAATGGGTTTGAAAAAGGAAGATTTCAGCGACCTTGTTGACGACATCGTTGGTGCAGCTACCTTTTTGCAGAAATCAGAAGGCGGGCAGACTCTTTTCATATGAGGTGGTTGGATGGCGAAGAAAGTTATAGATTCGAGAGGATCAGCATGCCCTGGTCCTATAACTGACTTAGCTCTAGCTTACAGGAATGCAAGCATAGGAGACGAAATAGAACTATGGTCTACAGACCCTGGGGTGAAAGAGGATGCTAAGGCTTGGGCTCAAAGAACAGGCAATGTGATCGAATCGATAACAGAACTGCCAGATAAGATCGTAGTGCTAATAAAGATTGTAAAGAAGTAAGCAGTGGGTTAATGGCTAAGAGGCTAGTTATAGTAGGAGCTGGCGATGGAGGTGTGATGCTAGCCAACAGGCTGGCTTCGAAGGGCTTCGATATAACAGTGATAGACAAAAGCAATAAGCACTATTTTCAGCCTTGGCTTTTGCACATTGCCTTTAATGGCGCAAAGGAAAAGTCGATAGAGCAGACAAAGCTTCTGCCTAAAAACTCTAGATTTATGCTAGATACAGTAAAGCTCGTTGATCTTGAAAACAGAAAGATAGTGTTGAGCAATTCTGAAATGGACTACGATTATGTGGTTGTAGATACAGGCAGTTTTGGAGACTATAGCAAGATACCCGGCCATATGCAGCTTTACCAGGAGTTCGGCGACTTCCATAGTACGACAGAAGCCGCTCAAAGGCTGTGGAAAAAAGCGAGCACTTTTGCTGGAGGCAAGGCAATAATAGGCTCGACGTATCCTATTTTCAAATGTCCGCCTTCGCCGCTTGAAGCAGCATTCCTCTTTGAAGAGCTTACAAGGAAGAGGCATGTAAGGAGCCAAACGCAAATAACTTTCATAACTCCTTTTCCAAGGGCATATCCGGCAGAGCCCATGAACGAAATTGTAGAGCCGATAATGAAAGAGAGGGGAATAAATATAGTGACGTTTTTCGATGTGGAATCAATAGATCCTGCTAAGCACACAATTACCTCCTTAGAGGGGGATACGCTTCAATACGACTTTGCGGCACTTGTGCCGCCGCATGTTGGAGCAGGCATCGTGAAGGACTTTTGCGATGAAAACGGCTTCGTAAAGACCGACAAAGAGACTTTGCAGATAGGAAATTTTGATGACGCCTATTGCATAGGAGACGCTACCAACATATCTACTTCCAAATCAGGGGTTACTGCCCATCTTGAATCTAAGATTGTTGCACAGAGGCTTCTAGGTATTGATGCTAGGTTTGATGGAAGGACAAACTGCCCTATGGAAGTCGGAGGCCACAAAGCCACTTTTGTTATAGGCTCTTATACCCAGCCAGTTGTCAAACTCAAACCCAGCACGTTCAACTACTTTCTCAAAATGGGCATGAAATATGGTGCTTGGCAAACACTGAGAACGAAGATGGACTTCGTAATGGACTGGTATTTTGCAAGGACAGACCCTGCAAAGCTTAATGCAAAACTAAACAAGCAAAAATCTAGCTAGGTATAATGTATCGCAGCTATGCTTGCGTTGCTTTCGTTATAGATAATTTTGAATATCTTTGTGTCAAGGTTGTTGTATACAAGCTGAAGCTTTGCGATGTTGTTATTCCAAGGGCAGCTTGTATAGTCGCATTCGTATAGGAACTTTATCATGTTGCTGCGTGCAAGGCCAGGAGCAAGCAAATAGGCTCCAGTGACGTTTATCGGCAGCTTGATGCTTGGCACAGGGGAATAGGTTACAAGCAAAGTATAATTGTCAGTAGTAGTGAAGTTTGATTGGCTTATAACAACGCTGCTTGCATTTAGAATGTTGTATAAGATAACATTTGAGAACATTGAAACGTTGCTCTGGCCGTTAGGCAATGTTTCCACAAGGAATCCGCCAAATCTTTTCGTGCCGTTTATTGTTTGAATCACTAGCTTTCCTGTAAATTCTATGTTGTTTATGTAATAGCCTGAGAAGGTTAGCATAGTAGTGGTGGTATTGGTTGTTTCACTTATAGTGTTGAAAGGCCCATAGCCGTAGAGCGATTCAATATATGCATTTATGCTTTGGTTTAGTTCATTTCCTACTGTTTGGTTTAGTTGAGACCAGCTTGTTAAGTGGTATTTGGCCAGAAGTTCTGACCTTATTCTGCTAATGAACGTTTGGTTATAGTTGTCTATTCCATATCCGCTTTCCGTGTAGATGCCTCCTGTCTCCACAAGCCAAGCATACCTTGTAAGCAGGTAATTGGGCTTGCCGTTTATTGGCGTGAGAAGGAATCTTGCATCTGGTGATGAGTTGAAAAGCCAAGCAGCAAACGGGTCTGCCTTGCTGCCATTTTGCGATCCTACGCTGTCAGTTACGCTTGTCCTGTTTGCTATGCCCTCTACCAGAGAGCCATCAGGCCATAGGGTAAGCACAACACTGTTGCTTGGTGAATTGTTCTTGAGCCATGAAAGGGCCTGAACTACTGGTGGATTTGAAGGGTTTGTGCAGAAGAATTGTGGCATACAGATCTCATCTGCAGGTGAAAGGCCTGCCGTATATTTTGCACTAAGCTCATACTGCTCAGCCAAAACTAAAATGAGAAGAAATACGCCTACGTAGAAAAGTGGCTTAACTTTCTTAGCCTCGGTTAGCAGCCAATACAGCGTATAGGCAGCAAAAATGGAAAGAGGAATTGATACCAAGGAATTGAACCTTATTGCATTCATTTGCAGATACGCCGTTGCTGCAAAATATGCAAGTATTGCAAGCAGCGCCTCGCTGTAGCCAAACATTATCCTTGCCTTTCCCTTTGCAAATCCGCCGCTATCAAATACTTGCATGAAGAAGTACGGCACTGAAAAAATTATGGCAAGCAGCCAGTACCAGTATTTGGCGATGTGGCCAACAGACCAAATCATTGGATAATCCATGGGAACTAGGAAAAGCTGCAAGCCAAAGCTTGCAAGCAGGAATGGGTACGTAGGAGGCTGAAGCTCTTGTATGGTCTCTGCAAACCTGCTACTGCTAAGCGTCAAGAAGCTGCCGCTTTTAATTACCTCTATTATAAATCCCGGCAACGCAACGTATATTGCCAACATCAAAATCGCAAAAATGAGCAAGAATATTAGAAAACGTTCATAGGGCCTTTTGTGCTTAGAATGCTCGAGGAGAACGTCAAACAAGTATACGCCAACTGCCATGACCGCAAAGATGGGTACAAAGTGCCAACCTGTAAAGGTCTGCCCCATTATCAAATATGCCCACTTGTATAGAGACACGAAAGCGAACCAAACAAGGAACATTACAAGCATATATTTTGCATCGTTAAGCAGCTTGGTGTCTGCAAAGGTGTAACCGAACAAGAGGAGCAGAATAAAGAAGAGAATCATAACTACTGTGGTGAATGGTGCGCCGTTCCAAACGAAGTTTGCCCCGCTTAAGAGGAACCCGGCCAGGGCTGCAAGCAAAATCTTTTTCTTCTGTTTTGTCTCCTTCATCATTGCAAGAGAGGCAATGAGTGCAAGTATTAGGAAGATTGTGACAAAGCTGTCGCCCCTAAAGATTAGTGCACTTGTCCTTGCGGCGTCGCCCATGTTGAGTGCTACAAGTGCCATTGCTAACAAGCCGAGAAGCTTGTCCTTGCTGAGATATCTGGCTAGAAAATAGGCGCCTATTACGTCAAATAAGCCAAACACTAAAGCAACATGCCTCATAATCTGGTATGCGCTTATTCCGAAGAACCTGAGTATGAAATAAGGCGCAATTACTGTATAATAGAGGCCCTTCGGCTCGCTTACTATGGTGTGTGCAGGCCAGCCAGATATTGAGAGATACATGGGCACTATGAAGTTGTTGGCGATTGCTGCTCTGATTACTGAGAAGTGGTAGTAGTCGTCCGGCTCGTAGAAGCCGTAGTACTTTAAAAGTGGCGCCCTGAATCTTATGGCTACTAGAAGTATGATTAATACTGCTAGAATAGTTAAGTATGCCTCTGCCTTTTTGTGATCTGCCATGGAATCCTTTTAGTTTTAAAGTATTAAATTCCTTTCCTGCTTGCCTGCTACTGCTTTTTCATTTCACGTAGTTCTCTGTCTATCTCAAGGAGCAGGTCCAAGATTATGCCTACAAAAATTGAAAGTATGCCTAGCACAGCGAGCATAAAAGCGATGAGCGCTCTTCCAACCTCGGTGAACATGCCTGTTCTTAGAAAGTTTATAAACACGGCTAAGCCTATCGCTAAGCCTACTATAAAAAGCACAAGTCCAAATGTGCCAAAGATGAGAAGAGGGCTGTAGTCTCTTACCTGCCTTATAATATTTGCAGCAACGCTGAGCGCATAGCCTGTTTTATGCCTGGATATCCTTGAGGTGCCGTATTTGCGCTTGAAGTACCTTATGTCTATTTCTCCTATTTTGTAGCCGCGCCTTATAAGCTCTATGGCATATGTCGTTGCAACGCCTGCTCTGTATGGCTCTATATCCTTTACCTTTTCAAACGCTTCGCGCCTTACTGCAAATAAGCCGGTAAGGATATCGTGAACCTTAACTCCATAAAGGCTGCTAAACAGCTTGCTCAATATTTTGTTACCAAGCCTTATGTATGCACTCATTGCACCCTTTTCGCTTTTATTCAGCCTATTGCCTAGCACCATGTCGTATGTACCTTCTTTTATCTTTTCTACAGCCAAAACCAGACCTTTGACATCGTGCGTGCCGTCTCCATCTATAGACGCAATGATCTCCCCTTTTGCCAGCCTCATGCCCTGCGCTACCGCCCTTTCAACCCCTTTGCCTTCCTGCTTTACCGCTACAACGCCCTCTTTCTTTAGCCTTTCAAAATAGCTGTCGCTGCTTTTGTCTACAACTATTATCTCCACGTCTCCCAATTCCTTCCTTACTTCCTTTATCACGTCAAAAGCAGCTTCTTCCTCCATTGTTGGTATAACAACGCTTATTTTTGGAGCCTGTCCCATATCCTTCCTTCTACATATGAACGTTTTCCTTTTTAATTTTACCATGCTGCTTAGGCTAAGGCGTTAGCCAGCAACCGCTATGCAGGGTTAATAATTTAAATTGTTTGTTTGATGTCTAATTGATAGAATGAAAGTGAAGAAAGCTGACGGGAGCCTTGAAGACTTCAAGGTGGAGAAGATAGAAACGGCAATAGTTAAGGCAGGGGGCTCGAGGGAGCTTGCCAAGCAGATAAGCCAAGAAGTGGCAAAGGTATTTGCAAACAAAGAACTGGTTGAAAGCAAAGAGATAAGGAAAGAAGTGCTGGCTAGGCTTCAGGCAAGGGACAGAGCGACATACGCCAGCTGGCTAGACTTTGACAAGAAGAGGGGCAAGAAATAAAAGCAAGAAAGAAAGCGCTTATTTTATCTAGCTTTGCTCTTACTCCTTTTTCATCTCTGAATAGTGCCTTATAAGCTCCTCAGTGTCTTCGTTTTTAGGCATGTTTTTGTTTACAAGCCAGGCAATTTTTGAGTTGTCAAGCACTTTCGAAGCAAGGATTATGATGTTGCCCTCTGTTATTGCTGTGGCAATTCTGTATACCAAGAAATGCTGCTTTAGCATGGTTACGTAGCTCATATAGGTGAGCCAGCCCATAAAGCTTGGCGCGTAGTTGATTGCAAGAATGCCTTCCTCGCTCAATATCCTCTTTGCCTTCGTCGCAAATGCGTCGCTAAGGAATTGTGGTGGTATGGTGCTGCCCTGGTATGCGTCAAGAAATATTAGGTCAAAGCTTCCAGGGCCGAGCTTGCTAATATAGGTGTAGGCGTCTTCCCTTATGATTCTCGCCTTTGTCTCTTTTGGCAGAAAGTACCTGCTTGCCTCTATCATCTTTGAGTTTGGTTCGAAGGCGGTTATGCTTACTTTTTCTCCCAAAAGCGATTCCAGCTGATACGCTATTGTGCCCCCTCCAAAGCCTATGATCATCACTCTTGGGTTTTCAAAGATGTAAGCTAGTGGCAGGAAATAGTCCCAGTACTGGTGGGTAAAAACAGAGCCTTTGTTGAGTTTTGAATAGGTAATTCCGTTAAATTTGAGCACGAGTTCATCGCCTAAACTTAAAACTTCTATGGTGTTGCCAGACTCGTCTGTGCCTCTGTATAGAAGCTTAGGAAAAAGGAAAGATAGCGGGTTCATGATTCGTTGATAGAGATTATCTGCCCTTGGCCTATGCTTGTCGGAAAGCTGTCGAACTCTACTACCAACCCTGCCTCTTCAATTCCCACAACCTTCCCATGCCATTCCTTATTGCTGGAATCGGTATAAATTGCTTCTTTGCCCACCAATCCCTTCTCATCCTCTCCGCCAGTGGGCATAACCACTACCTTATTTCCTTCTATTGCGGCAACTATCGCATCTATCATAAAATCATTCTTAATCTGTCTGTTTTTCTTTTTATTTCTATCTTTTCCACCTATCTTTTGCCTGTACTATTTTCCAACTCTTGGATTCTTGCAAGCTCATTTATCTTCGCAATACGCTCGCCACCCAATATGCCACATTTTATATATGCAGCGCCAAATGCGACGGCAAGGTGCGAGATGAAAGCGTCGATTGTTTCACCGCTCCTGTGTGAAACTACAAGCTTTATGCCATGCCGTCTTGCAAGCTTTACAACCTCCAACGTGTCAGTCAGAGTGCCAACCTGGTTTACTTTTACCAGTATCCCATTAGTTGCCCTTGCTTTGATGCCTTCTTCAAGCCTCTTTGCATTTGTGGCGTAGAGGTCATCTCCCACTATCAATGCGCTTCTGCCAAATTCCTTTGTCAATCTAGCAAAGCTTTCCAGCTCAGACTCTTCAAACGGATCTTCTATGTAGACAGGCCTGTGCTTCTCTACTATTTCACTTATCGCATCAAAATATTCTGCCCTTGTTAACTGTCTTCTTTTGCCATGTCTATCATAAAAGAGGTATTTGCCGTTTGAAAAGTATTCTGTCGCCGCAAAATCAAAGCCAAGCCTCGCTAATCCGTCTGCTGTTTTCTCAACAGCCTTTATCGCTTCAATGTCTGCAAGCTTGCTTATCCATGCATTTTCTATGTTTAGCCCTATAGCTAGGTCCCTCTTGCGCAGGAACTCGCCAAGTGCGTTGTGCAGCATTATGTTTGTTTTGGCGTTTTCAATTACGCCTTTCGACTTGTTTGTTATCAGTATTTCCTGTATTTGCATGTTGCTGTTCGAATGCACGCCGCCGCCGAGTATGTTGCCGAGAGGAAAAGGGATGGTTTTTCTTATCCCCATGCTTTGCGTAAAGCGCCTGTAGACGTATTGGTAAAGTTCAAGCCCCTGCCCTTTTGCGGCAAGCTTCGCAGCAGCAATGGAAATGGCAGTAGCAACATTGCCGCCTATCTTTGCAAAATTTTCAGTTGCGTCTATTTCATGCAGCGTTGCATCTATTTCGCTCTGCTGCTCAGCGTCCATGCCTATGAGCTTGCCTTTGTACGTGCTGAAAAGCTTAATGGCTTCTTTTGCACCGCCCCTTGGCAATGGAACTGCTTCATAGCCGCTTCTGCTTGTGCCGCTTGGCGCAATTGCTATTGCCTCATTGCCTTTCTCATCTTTCAAATACGCCGCTATGGTTTCCCTGCCCCTGGAATCTAGTGCTACGTGCAACGAAATATCCTTTATCATGTTACTCGCCTTGAATCATTTTATCCTTTTATCCTTTATCATTTTGTTTAAAAGTTCTCTTCCATTGAATATGCCAAGGGAGCCCTTGGAGTCTATTTGCTCAGTGAATGAAAGCCCATCGCCATGCTCTCCTTGCCTGTATATCACGACAGGCACCGGATCTGCGGAATGCGCCTTTAGCGAGCATGGTGTAGAGTGGTCTGAGGTTACGCACACAACCTTTGGCATTTTGTTCTTTAGCAACGCAAAGAAGCCTGAATCAATAAGCCTTAGCCTCCTGCTTTTCTCAACGGCATTGCCATCGTGCCCAGGCTCGTCAGGCCCTTTGATATGAACATACATGAAGTCGCATGTTTGCCTGCTCCTTATAACAGCCTGTGCAAGGTCTTGATAATAAGCTATTGTAAAAGGCTTGTGGCTCGTTGCAAACCTTACAGGCTCCATCTTCAGCAGCTTAGCTATGCCAGTTTCTACAGGCATTTCTGCTATGAATGCAAACTTCATTCCAAATTTCTTGCCTATAGGCATGACCTTCGGAAGCCCCAAGCCAGCATCTCTTAGAAGCAGAGCGTTGGCTTCAAGCTTGCCTTTTTCCTTCCTTTCTTTATTCACCTTGCTTGACGAAAGCTTTTGTATTGCCAAGTCTATGAAACTGTTGACAAGCTCTGCAGTATACTTTGCCTCTTTGGTTCCATCTAGAGGCATCACCTTCTGCAAATGCAGGGAATAGCTCGATTTCGCAACTGAAACGTTGCCCTTCCTTACATAGCCAATGTCAAAGTTTGATACATTGGGCGAAAGGCCTTCGCCCCTCATTACTAGCACGCCTCTGTGGCCCACTGTTGACTTGAACTTGAACCACACATTTGCATCAAGCCTTATGCTGTTGACTTCTTTCTCCAGCTCTTTCGCCTCTTCTATGCTTATGTCCCTTCCTGCGCGCCTGTCTATTACCTTCCTATCTTTGTCAATTGTTGCAAAATTGGCCCTAAAGGCAAGAGTTTTGCTATCTATTCTCAACCCAGCTCCCAATGCTTCCAAAGGCCCTCTCCCCGTATAATGGGCAAGGTCATAGCTAAGCAAGGAAAAAACAGCGGCGTCTGACTCAGGCGCTATGCCTTTCCCAACCGTATGCATCATTCCTGCCTTTGCCCTTTTTGCAATGGAATTGAGGTTCTTCATTCCCGCATGCTCAAGGGGTGTTTTGTTGCCAAGCTCCTTTACGGGCCTATCAGGAGCGCCGTCAAGTACAATAAGCAAATACTGCATACTCTACCTCTCAAGTATGAAGCGCTGGGGCGCTTCTTCAAGCCTTATGTGCTTTAGCAAGGCTTTGTTTTTCTGGCCAACCAGCACAAGCGGATTTTCCT
>JAGDXZ010000038.1 GCA_023270015.1 Microcaldota archaeon
GGCTCAATTGCTCCATGTTGTTCATTATGTCTGCGCCTCTTATCTTTTGCCTGCTTGCCATCGCCAAAATGAAGTACTTCAAGCCAAAGCCGTATCTGTAGCCGCGCTCGTGCATATAGCTATGCATTCCTGCATGCCTCATTCCCATGCCGCGCATTCCGCGGCCGTAGCCTCTGCCATATCCATATTCTTCGTTTTCAGAGTTCATGTTATCATCTTTTTTAGATATCTATTATAGATATATCTAATTCAGATATATAAACCTTGCTGTGCGCCTTGTCCTACGTTACATAAGAAGTGCGGATTTTTGACTGTCAAGTTTTGGCAAAAACTTGATAGTGGCTATCAAAATATTTATATAACTTGATAGTTAAATGTCAAATATGGACATTTCTCTGATTGCCCTGCAAAATCCGTGGTGGAGCGACAAGGAAAAGATAAAAGAAGACAGCAAGGTGAAAGCAGTGCTCGAGAATGGCGAAAAGCTCGTAAGAAGGCTAGAAGACAAGAACCTTGTGCTCATAGGCCCTAGACAGACTGGCAAGACTACTGCTTTGCTTTACGATATATACCTGAAGATAATGTCTGGCATCGACCCAAAGCAGATAATGTACTTTTCCTTTGATACGGTAAAGGACTATTCGGTAGTGCTAGATGTGCTAAGAAGTTTCGTGGTCGACGAGAAAAGAAGATTCGTATATCTTGATGAGGTAAGCTTCGTAAAAGACTGGCAGCGGGCCGTGAAGTTCTTTCTCGATTCCGGCATGTCCAAAAATGTAAGGGTATATGTTACTGGCTCGTCATCGATAAACCTCAAGAAGGAGCTCATGCCGGGCAGGCAGATAAGCATAGAGGAGTTCGTGCCCCTTTCTTTCCGTGAATTCCTTCTATCCTTGGGCTCCGACTCGCTCAAGTCATTCTTAGGCGGGCGAGTTGCAAAAAGCCCATCTGATATTTTGAGCTTTGCAAAAGAGGCCATGTTCTACTTCTCAGAAATAAGTAAGCTTTTTAGCATTTACACTGTTACCGGCGGCTATCCTTTGCCTATTGTGGAATATTTGAAAAACAGCAACATAAGCAGCAACACCTATGACATTTATTGGAATTCTTTTGTAAGCGACATAAGCAAGGCAGGCAAAAGCGTAGAAATAGCAACATCCATTATTCTCCAAATCCTTCAAAGCTACTCCTCACACGTGAGCCTAAGCAGCATAGCACGCTCGCAAGGAATAGGTTCGCACGTTACAGTGCGCGAATACTTGGAAACGATGCATGATCTTTTCGTAATAAACGAGGCGTTCGCACTTGATACTGCAAAGGTTCCCGTATTCAGGAAGGAAAGGAAAATATACTTCAACGACCCGTTCCTTTTCAGAGTGTTTTCGTACAAGCTGGGCGTAATGCCAGAACAGGCAGAGTCGAAGATTGTAGAGGGCATCGTGCATCAGCATCTTTACAGGTTCGTAAACAGGCAAGGTGCTGCACTTTTAAAGTTTGGATACAGCTCGCAGAAGCGCGAAATAGACTTCCTTATAGGCGATTACGCAATTGAAGTCAAATGGCAAAGCCACGTTACGCAAGAAGACATGCCAAGAACACAAGCCAAGCACAAGCTGCTGCTTAGCAAAGATACACTCGATTTCGGCAAGATACCGATTGTCCCTGTACCCATCTTCCTTGCGTTTCTTTGAGGACGAATATGCCGAGACACCTACTGCCACACTGCGCGACCATTTCTGGATCTGTATACCGAAATTACCCTAAGCCTTGACCTCATCTCTTGAAAACCGCAGCACGTTATTATTTGAATACGGGAAATATGTCAAAAGGTATTCCTTTTTTATGGGACTTCTCAGAAATAAGCGCAGAGTAGGCAGGCCTGTGGAAATACCTGTCTACGAATTTCCTTGCGTATGCATAATCTCCTGCCGCTTCTATGTCAAGATATTGCCTGAGCAGGCTTGCATGTGCGGCCTTGAATTTTTCAAAGTCTATGATTATGTGCTCTGATTTTTCCTTGAATGCTGCCTTTTCTTCTAGGAAGTTGTAGGACATCGCTGCACCACTTGCATGCGCTTCATGCAGGTCGTTGCGGAGTGACCTTAGAAGCATCAAGTAGTACGCCTTTATGTACTCTTTTTCCTGTTCTTTTTTCAATACGCCTTTGTCCATGAGCCAGAGCGCACAGTAAAGGCCTGCAGCATCTGCTTTTGCTTCTTCTATGGGGCTGTATAAGTCTTTTAATGCCTCTCCTACGCTTACTTTGCCTTTTTGCTTTAGTAGCATGCCGGGCCCCATGCCGTGCGACAGCTCGTGAAAGAGCACAAGGTTGAAGTTTGCATCTAGAAGTGCGCGTTTCTCCTGCTCCTCTTCAAAAACAAGGTCTGCAAGCCTAGCCACTATTTTTTCGAACTTGTAATCCATTATGTTTTTGAGCAAGACCTTCTTACTGCCATAAGCTTCTCTTATCGTGTCGTCATTGGGCAGGTTGAAAGCAGAGGTGGTATAGCCCGCATTGGCATTGCCTGCTGCAAACACTTCGTTCACCACCGAGATTGGCGATTCTTGTGACTTTCTTTTGAACTTGTATGCCTTGCTTATTGGCATAGACAAATCTATGGCTTTAAGATATTTGGTAAAAAGCATCAGCTGCTTGCTTTTCTCAATATCCTTTATGCCTATGTATGATTCGAAAGCTGCTTTATAGCCAAGAAGCATGTCGTCATAAACTTCATACGGGCCTATTGTAGGCTCAATTGTGCTATCGAGCTTCAGCCAGAGAATATCTGAGCTTGCATAATCGTTGCTTTTGAAGGCGGCAGCCCTCGCCCTTAGGAACTTTTTCAAAGACTTGTTGCTTGTGGCGCTTGCCGCTTTATCAAGCTTTTCGCTAGCTTCTCTGAGCTCTTCCTCGTATGCTTCGCTGTATTTTACAGCAACAAGCCTGTTTGCTTTTCTCCTGACAAGCGTATAATAGCTCTTTAATTCTGCGGCTTCGGCTTTGTGCTTCTCAGCATATGCTTCGAACTCTTCCTTTGTCATATCCTTTGGATAGTATTCCACTCCTTTTGGCCTTTGCTCTTTGCAAAGCACGGGCTCGTTGCCGTGCATCCTGTCCCAAGGCCCCTTGTTCCACATAAAAAAGTCAAGAGCAAGATTGTCTTTTTTCCTTTTGAGTTGCTCGAGCAGCTCGAGATTTCTGTCATATATCTGCTTGAGATAAACCCTGTCAATTGCCTCGCTTGCTTCGACAAGCAGGTCAAGCACTTGCTCGTCTTCCTTGCTCATGTTTTCTTGGTGTATTGGTATTTTGACCTTTGCAAGCCTACCAAGTAAGGCCCTGATTCTTGCTTTCTGCATGCTGCCATTTACCTATTTACATATAAAAATGCCACAGTAATGGCCCTAAGTTGATTTTTAATTGCCGAGTTTTGGCAAAACTTGACAGAGCTATCAAAAAGAACGGCAAGCCAACATTATTGAATAAGGTGCATGCCAGTATTTATCGAATGAAATGGTCGTTATGGTGATCATAGGGGTGAAGAAATATGACCTCCAAAAGCTCATTATGAAAGCGCTAAGAAAAAATTACGAAATGAAATACACAGCGCTGAGAGCTATTGCGAAGATGCAATAAGCAAAGATTCCAGCACAGAAATAATACTTAATCCTAACACGATGCGTGCTGCTGTTGCCGGGCTAGTACAAAGCGGAATGGCGAAGATTATCAGCGAAAGTATCTATGAGGAAGTGCGCATATCGCTGCATACGTAACCTGTAGGTATTGCTACTAACCTAAGCATAAAAATAAAAATGCGCAAGATCAACGAATAACTGAGAAATATGCCGATTATCGTAGAAGATAAGCGGGGCAGGGAATATGATCTAGAAGAGAAGATAATCGAAATTCTGCGAGACAAAGGACCCTCTAGCAGAGACGACATAAACTATTATCTACACACCATGGAACTCAAACCTCCACAATCGCTTATAACAAAGGCACTTTATAGACTAGAAGAGACAGAAAAAATCAAGTTTGAAAAACATGTCTACTACCTTACCGATCAGAGCGATGCTTTCGGGAAAATGCGACGGGGCTAAAATTAAAGCTTTTGTACTGCTCAAAAGCAAGTCAGACAGATACTTAAAGCTGTGGCATATTCTGAATACCTATAAATAGACGCATGTACTCAACCTTATTGGACGAGGACATGGTAGTGATCATAGGCGGGAAGGAATACGACCTTAGAACGCTCGTTGTTGAAGCCTTATCCAAAAATGGCGAAATGAGTTTCAAAGAGCTCAAGAAATATTGCGAAGAGGCAATAAGAAAAAATAGTGGCGTAGAAATCGAAATCAACCTGAATAGTATGCGTTTTGCAATTGATAAGTTAATAGAAAGCAAAACAATCAAACAAACAAATGAAGGCAAGCCGGAAGAGATGCTGCTTATATTGCGCAATGACACAGCATATGGTTTCAGGAATGTTCGGAGATTCAGAAACTGAGTCATTTCGCCTTTTTGTTGAACAGAACCTTGTAGCCGATGCCGCTTGCAAATTGGAACAGGCCTCCTATTAGCAGGGGCAAAGGCAAAGCTATGTCCATAAGATAGCCAGAAGCGCCTGCGCTGAGCTGCGCTACCCTTGTAGCAATTCCCTGCACACTGGAAGCGGTACCATAATCCTCGTTGCTTATGCCGCGTATGTTCACATTTGTTCTGCTTGGATTTCCAAATCCGCCCATAATTGACCTAAGAAGGTAAAATAAGGCTGCAAGAATAAATGTGGGAGAAAGTGCCATCGCAAACACGAATATGGCCCCTACTATTCTTGTCATAGCGGCTATGCTTAGTGATTCAAACTTGCTAGCATACTTCATGGAAAGATAAAGGCCGAACGCTGTGAAAAAGTAAACCGCTGTAAAAAGAGTGCCTATTTCAAAGTTTGTTGCACCATACATCAATTTAAGCCAAAGGGGCAATAATGGGGCCATTAAGCCCATGCCCGCGCCTCCTAAAATATTTACAACTATTACTTTGCTTAAGTAATGCCAACTTTTCTGCGTCAGTATTTTTGTAGTCTTCTTTTCCTTGGGCACCTCTTTCAGCATCAACAAGAAAACAATAGAAAGACCGAGAAGAAATGCTGCGATTGCGAAAAAACACCTATACGCTGCTAGCAGGCCGACAAACCTACTGGTCATGGAAACAAGGCTAAACAATATGCTGCCGCCGATAGCAGCTATCGATGCTACAAGGCTTATCGAGGAGTATCGTTTCACACGTTCTTTCTCATTTCTATAATTGTTGGCTATGAATGCACTAGAGCCTGGAGAAAATGAGCCTCGCATGCCGCCTGCACTGCCGCTAAGCCCTGCAAGGGCCATTCCTAAAACAATTAGTGGAATATAGATAGCAACAGCAATAATTGCTACTCCTAAGAAGGTTACTACTTCGCTTATTACCATTTCAGTCTTGAATCCCTTTCTATCTCCGATAGCACCGTAAGCAAAAGTAAGAAGTATTGTAAAAAGCATAACTAGCGCAGCAACAATGCCTATTCCAACCAAGCTGAGATGCAGTGCTGAAAGGTAAAGAGAAAAGGCAAGGCTAGTATAGATTAGTGCGATGCTCCTGAGAGCCCTCGAATAAAGCAGATACTTGAAGGTTTTGTCTATGTTGCTTTGCAAAACGTACACCGCGCATTGCAGATTAGAAATATATATTTGAGAATGCAAATTTAAAACATGCCAGTAAGGGAAGAACCTAACTTCCTTCAGGAAATAATAAGGCTGAAGGACTATACAACGCCGACACAATTGGCAGATCTGGAAGAAGTCCTTATAGGCATAGACGATAACAAAAACATAAAATATGCAATAGCCTATGAAACTTTAGACCTTTGCAAACTGGCAAAAGAACACAAAAATGAGATGGCAGAAGCGGTAATAAAGCTTCTAAAGTCTCTAGGCCAGAGGCCAAAGGTAATTATGGAAATATTAGGAAGCATAGCAAACACCCTAGCTGTTTACTTGCCAAATGGAATGATAACGGTTGAGCAGGCGATACAATCAATAGAATTAATTACTGAGCAAGCAGAGGAGGTGAAGAAAATTCCAAAAGACAGCGAAGCTATTGATTTTGCAGTTAAGCTTATTTTGGGATCTGGCGCCTTGAAGAAAATGATAAGAAGCTAGAAAAACTTAACTTGCCAACGCCATTCCTTTTCCTTAAAGGGATTGCCATTCAAAAGAATAACCCCTACTATGTAATCTGGTTTTACCTGAAGGGTTATGTATTCCTGTTCGTTATAAGGATTCTTGGAATTAGCTATTACCCTATCACCAATCTCAGAAATAGTAAGGTCAGAAACCTTCTCTAAGTCATACACATTTTCTTTTGGAATGTCCACCACATAAACTACAGGATGGCCTTCGTCAAACAGCTCCGCAAGCCTTTCATAAAATTCAGAAGAAGGCGTTCCATCATCATTGACATACATTCCCATGTCCATCTGTTTCTTGAGCTCTAATGGCATCATTGTAGCCCTAAGGGCTGTTTCAGCGCGTGCAGTCAAAGAAACGAAAGGAGTAAGCGTTACGTGAAAAGCTTTGCCTTCTCTCCAAAAGGTCGTAACTTTGCCGTCTGCATGCAGCTCAGCAATGTGCTTTAGCCTCTCTCTGCGCAGGTTTGATTTGAGTTCTTCAGCAATATCAACCTCTAACTGTACTGCTCTAGAAACTAACCCTTTTTCAGAAAGCATCTTTTCCACTTCTTTCTCTCCTAGTTCTAAAAATTCACCGCGGTATAACCTTAACCCATGGACTGGATGGGCCTCGTCAAATATTTTGAGGGCCTGCATGCCTATCTTCATTACTTCTTCCCAAGTCTCTTTTGGCTTAGCATATCTTTGAAATTTTTCAGCGCCCATTGGTTTACCTTTTCCTTTTGCGATATTTAATAATTGCCCTTCACAACTTTTCAACAAAGAAGATAGAAATTCTTAGACCAACTATGTGACCATGGCCTTCAATTACAATTTGCAGCAATGCAAGAATAGGTTTATAAGGCCAAAACCCTTATGTGCTTATGAAAAAATTGGGTGGGGATATGATAAAGATAGGTAAGAAGATAAAAGGCGTTATAGAACGCGACAAAAACATAATTTTTACAACCACAAGAAGCCCTTATCCTTTTGTCGCTGACAGGTTTGATGGCTACTATGCCTATGACGTAGAGGGCAATAAATACTTGGACTTCTCCACATTCATTTCCATTTACAATTTCGGAAAAGAAGGCTTGGAGCTTGTAAAGCATGCTGTTAAGCTTCAAGCTGAGAAGCTCATGCATTCAGCGTTCCAAGATTTCTACGCAGAATTGCCGGTAACCGCGGCTGAGAAGCTTGTAAGCCTGCTTCCAAGCGGCTTTGGCAGGGTTTTCTTCTCCAACTCCGGCACAGAGGCTAACGAAGCCGCCCTTAAATTTTCAAAAGTTTTCACAAAGAGGCAATATTCAATCGCTTTCTACAACGCTTTCCATGGCAGGACAATGGGCTCCCTTGGGCTTACGGCTTCCAAGAGCGTTCAGCGGGAAGGCTTTGGGCCGTTCAATTCTACAATACACGTGCCATTTGCATATTGCTACAGGTGCCCTTTCAAGCAGGAGTACCCTTCATGCGGTCTTGCCTGCGTCGATTACATCAAGAAATACCCGCTTGGAAAGGAGGTTTCGCCAAGTGAGGTTTCGGCGATTTTCATAGAACCTATACAAGGAGAGGGCGGCTACATAGTGCCTCCTAAGGATTTCTTCAAGGAGATAAGGAAAATAGCAAGCGACAATGGCATCCTTCTTGTTGACGACGAAGTACAAGCAGGGTATATGAGGACAGGCAAGTTTCTTGCCTTAGACAACTTCGGAGTAGAAGCCGATATATACACAATGGCGAAGGCACTTGGCGGCGGGCTCCCTATAGGTGCCACAATAACAAGAAAGTCGCTGGGCGACATACCTTCTGGTTCGCATGCAAATACCTTCGGCGGCAACCTCGTTTCGATAGCCGCGGCAAACGCCTCTTTGGAATACATGATGGCTAACGAGTCCAGGATAAGAAATGCCGTTCGTTCAAACGGCGCCTACATAATGAAGAGGCTAAACAAGATGGAGGATGATTACGAGATAGTCGGAGATGTAAGGGGAATAGGAATGATGATTGGCATTGAAATAGTCAAGGACAAGAAATCCAAGGATTACGGAATAGAGGAAAGGGAAAAGATACTCAACAATTCCTTCTACAACGGTCTGCTCCTTTTGCCAGCGGGCGTGTCATCGATAAGGATAATTCCTCCTCTTACCATAAAGAAAAGCAGCCTAGAGGCAGGGATGGACATACTGGAAGATTCCATAAGAAACGCTAACAAGTGATTTTTTGGTTTCATATGATGGGAAATACTACATGTGCGACATATGCAAGCTGCACTATGCCAAGAAGGAAGATGCGGAAATGTGCGAGAAATGGTGCTCCACGCACAACGCGTGCAACCTTGAAATAACCCGGCGTTCAATAGAGAGAAGCGGGCAACATTAATCTACCTTTGCCACTATTTTTCCTGGGGCGGTCTGCTGGAAGCCTGTAATATCATCAGTGTAATTTATTTCTATGTTACCAGTGAAAAGAGTGCCGGGAGAGAGCGCGGTCGGAGAGCAAATAATACTCACGTAGCTGCCGCTCCCAGAAGCTACGTACACCTGGTTGGAAGGCGGATTGTAAGGTGGTTGCATGGTGATTACACCGCTTGCCTGTGCACACC
>JAGDXZ010000025.1 GCA_023270015.1 Microcaldota archaeon
CCGCAACCTCCTGCATGCCATGCAGGCGCGCTACCGTTGCGCTAGGAGCCCACTATGTAGAAGGAGAAAGATAAAAGATGTTGCCTCCTCTAAGCAGTATCGTTCCTAGCCTTGCCTTTGCCGATCCGTTTTGGTCAAGCTCTTCAGCATCTTCCATTACTATGTTCATGTGCATGTCGAAAGAAATGAGCTTGCCCCTTATGCTTACTCCGTTCTTCAGCCTTACTAATATGGTCTGCCCTACAGCTTTGTTCAACAGGTCAAAAGGTCTGTCTTGCATCAAATCACTTATATGCTACCTTAAACATTTATAAAATCATTCATTCTCCTTTCTCCTTCTGTTTCTTTTGTTTTGCATCACCAGCAACCTTAAGCTTTACAGAGCCTGTGCCTACCGGCACAAGCTTGCCCAAAAGTATATTTTCGGCAACATCCATCATATCGTCCTGCTCCCCAAAGGCAGCAGCGTTTACAAGGTGCTTTACTGTTTCTTCGAATGCAGCCCTGGAGAACACAGACTCTTTAGCGCCTACAATTCCGTGCCTTCCTATGCTCTTTACGTCGCCTTGTGCGGTCATTGCGTCTGCAACAATTTTCAGGTGCCTCTTGTCGACTGTTAGGCCCTGCTCTTCCAGCGTTCTTACAAGCTCGTTTAGTATAGCGTTTCTTGCAGCTTCTACTCCGAATACTCTGTAGACTTCGAATATGTCGTTGGTATAGATGCTCTGCGCGTCAACGCTTTCAAGCTTCATTATCGCCTCTATATTGTTGCCCGTTGAGGTGATGTAGAACTCGCCGTTCTTGTCCTGCGAAACTATTGCCTTTCCTGCACCTTCTATCCCTTTAAGCAATGAATGCATTACCCTTGTAGAGAAGTTTCTTATCTCGCTGGGCTTTTCAACATTAGGCTTGAGAATGAGGTTCGACTCTTTGGTCACGCTTGCCTTTGCACCAAACTTCTTCTCAACCAAGCCTGCAATTTGGCTTGGCGTCATGTCTGCAGCTTTTAAAGCCTGCTTATCAAGTACAATCAGCACTCGCTTGTTCTGAAAGTCCTCTACGGCCCTCTTTGCAACATCTCTTAGCCGCACCTCTGTTATTTTGCTTGCCAGCTCCAAAGCCTTTTCAAAGCTCTTTGCGTAGCTTTCCTTTAGCCTTATTATCATCTGGGGCGTTGTTGGCTCCTTCCTTGCATCTAGAATCTCGATGAGCCTTGGCAGGCCTGTGGTTGTCATTGTTGAAGCTAAACCTGCAAAGTGGAATATTCTCAGAATCATTTGTGTGCCAGGCTCTCCAATGGACTCTGCAGCTATCATGCCTACAGGCTCGCCTGGATGGACTTTATATTGTTCGTTCTTCATCATCTCACCTCTTCTCTACAAACCTTACCTTTGTTGGGTCTACGCCGTCTCCGCCGTAGACCGTCTCTATAAGGTTACCGTGAGGATCTCTTACGCTTAGGTCGTATTGTACATAGTAGTCTTGCATAGCGTTAGAAAGGCGCCTATACAGATAACCACTTCTAGCGGTAAGAAGGCCTTTGTAGATTATTGAAGCCCTTGCTCCATTTGCGTGCATAATAAGCTCTTCAGGCTTTAGCCCTTCTAAGAAGTTGCCATCTATGAATCCGTGGTCTCTAGGTCCTATGCGTTTGGGCTTGAGAACAGGAAGAACCCTCTTTGTTGAATAACCTCTGTATATTCTGCCTCCGGATATTGATGCTTGCTGGCCCATGAAAAGGCTTATCCAAGTGATGTTGAGGGTGCTTCCTCTTGCTCCTGAATTTGCAAGCGCCATCGCAAAGTTGCTTTCCTCCTTCACATACTTCCTTACAATCTCGTCTGCCTTGCTTCTTACTATGTCGAGCTCAGCCATTATGAGCTGTTCAAGCGATTGCCTTGGCGTTGTGCCAAGCAGAGGCTCAAGCTTGCCTTCTTTGTATTCCTTCACATACTTCTTAACATTCTCGTACATCTTGCTGAGAATTTCCCTCTTTTCATTTTCAGCCTTTTCGTCTAGCAAGTACTCCTTTATTCCTATTGTGACACCTGCCATTGTGGCGTAGGCATAACCAACTCTAGCTGCATTGGTTATGAAATCTTTCAGCACATCATTGTTAAACTGCTTTGCTATTGCAACAAGCAGGTTGCTGCCCTCTCCAAAAATCGATTTGGTAACAGTGCCTTCCTTAAGCACGCCGTTGCTTATTTTGAATACTTTGTCGCCTTTCTTCTCCTCGTACTCAAGGCCTTTAGGAAGGAGCATGGAGAAAACATCTTTGCCATAGTACATGCCCTTCTTCTTTTCTGGCGGCAGATCCCTTATATGCGCAAGGCTGAGCAAATGCGTAGCTTCTTCCCTGGTTAGATATGTCGTATCTTTTGTGAGAAGGTAAAGGCCTATTATTGCATCTTGCTCTCCCGTTATTATGGCCCTGCCATCTCTAGGAGAGAATACTTGATCCTTTACCTCGAGTAGATGCTTTGCCTCTGCCTGGGCTTCGAGCGACTGCGGCACATGCAGGTTCATTTCGTCTCCATCGTAGTCTGCGTTGTAAGGTGCGGCAGCGCAATCGTTGAGCCTAAATGTCTTTCCTGGAAGTATCTTGACCCTGTGAGCCATTATGCTTATTCTGTGCAGGGAAGGCTGTCTGTTGAAAAGCACTATGTCGCCGTTTTGAAGCTGCCTTTCTATTATCTGCCCAGGTGCAAGGCCTTTGATCAATTCTTCCCTGTTTGTATCAAGCACCCTCTTCCTCTTTCCATCTGGCAGTATGACGTTAACAGCCATAGGCGGCTGTTTGCTTTCAAGCAGCTTCTTGGCTTCATCTATATTCCATTCAGTAACGTAGAAAGGAACAGTAAGGTTCTGCGCAATTATCTCTGGCACGCCAACCTCATCAACATCTATGAAGCCGTCTGCACTTATTACCGTTCTTGCCGAGAAGTTGACCCTTTTGCCGCTAAGGTTATACCTAAACCTGCCTTCCTTGCCCTTAAGCCTTTGGGCTAAAGTCTTGAGCGCCCTTCCGCTCCTATGCCTTGCAGGAGGTATTCCACTAGTCTCGTTGTTGAAATATGTGGTTACATGGTATTGCAGCAGTTCCCAAAGGTCGTCTATTATGATCTGCGGAGCTCCAGCATTGATGTTCTGCTCCAGTCTCTGATTTATGCGGAGTATGTCCACAAGCTTGTGTGTCAGATCGTCTTCGCTTCTTTCTCCAGTTTCTAGCGTTATTGAAGGTCTTACATTAACAGGCGGTACAAGCAAAGTGTCTAGGATAAGCCACTCAGGCCTTGAGGTGCTATAGTCTATGCCTAGAAGCGCAAGGTCTTCATTCGATATTTTCGAAAGCATATCCCTTATTTCATCAGGCTTTAGCTTTTTGTCCCCAAGGTAGAAATAGGTAGGCATTGAGAAGGTAAGCTTTTCCTGCTCAGCACCGCAATGCGGGCACTTCCTTATATTCTTAAGCCCTTTTATCGCATTTTCCAGGTTTACAGTTTCCTCGCTGCTTTCTTCTTTGTTAAGCTCCTTCTGTAGCACAATTTTGAACTGGTCTATCTGCTCGTCGTTCAGCAATATTCTGTGGCACTTCTGGCATGTGGAGCGGAGAAGCATGTAGATAATCTTGGAGAATTCAGCGTGTATTACTGGCCTTACTAGCTCAATATGGCCGAAGTGGCCAGGGCACTCCTTTGCTCTGCCTCCGCATGTCTTGCACACAAGTCCTGGCTCTATCACTCCAAGCCTCTGGTCAAGCAGGCCATTGTCTATAGGGTAGCCATCCTCATTGTAGGTATCTGGCACTGTTATCTTAGCCACGCTGAGCTTCTTTATCTGTTCAGGCGAAAAAACGCCAAACTTTATTGCCTTTACGGCTTCAGGCTTCAAGCTTTCCATCATATCACTCCTCTCCGAGCTTTATGCTCGGGTTTATGTGCATGGCCTTTAGCTCGTCAAGCAAGAGCTTGAACGCATAGCTAATTTCAACCTTGCTCAGATTGTTGCTACCACAGAGCGGGCAGACAGGCACATGCTTTGTGTAATCGTAGTAGCCAACAGAGCCGCATTCGTTGCAGATCCATATCTCTGCCTTGTCGCTTTGGTCAAGAAGCCTGTCTTTGAGGAGCAGGCTTGCTCCATGGCCTACTAGCACATCCTTTTCCATTTCTCCAAACCTAAGTCCACCCTGCCTTGCCTTTCCTTCCGTAGGCTGATGCGTCAGTATCTGCACGGTTCCTCTGCTTCTTACCTGCAGCTTGTTTGCAACCATGTGGTAAAGGCGGTTGTAGTAGACAACGCCAGTAAACAGCGTTGCCTTGAACCTCTCGCCAGTAATGCCGTTGTACATTACCTCTTCGCCGTATCTTTGAAAGCCATATGCTTCAAGTATCTTCGCGCTTTCCTCAATTACCTGCTTGCCGTTCTTGCTAAACGCCGTTCCATCAGCAAGCCTGCCTGCGAGCGAAGAGGCCTTGCCTGTGAGCATTTCGAGCAAGTGACCAAATGTCATTCTTTGAGGTATGCCGTTAGGGTTTAGTAGCAGGTCAGGGATTATTCCATTCTCGCTGAAAGGCATGTCCTCCTGAGGGACTATCATGGCAATTACTCCTTTTTGGCCATGCCTGCTTCCAAACTTATCGCCGATTTCGGGTATGCGCAAGCTTCTTATTCTTACCTTTGCAAGCCTTGTAGCACCAAGAGTGCCTGCCAAAATGACGCTGTCAACAACTCCACTTTCTCCTTTCTTTAGTACTATCGAGCTGTCTCTTACCTTCTCTTCCAAGCTTCCTACGCCTATGCTCTCTTCTATGAACCTTGGCGGGGATACTTTGCCTATTAGCACATCGCCTTCCTCAACATGCATTTCAGGTTCTATTAGCCCGTCTTCGCCAAGCTTTGAGTAGGCGTGCTCGCCCAAGTAGTTTTCAGTAGTTGCAGGAGGTATCTTGAACACGTCATGCTGACCTCCAGGATAACGCCTTTCCTCATCAACATATGTTTTGTAGAACATGCTGCGCGCCAGGCCCCTTTCTATTGAAGCCTTGTTCATTACCACTGCATCTGCTATGTTGTAGCCATAGTAGGTAGCGACTGCCACAACGAAGTTCTGGCCGCTGGCCCTTTTCTCAAGGTGCAGGTCGTCATAGACCCTTGTGCTTACTATGGGCCTTTGAGGATAGAAAAGCAAGTAGCCCCTTGAATCGTATCTCAGGTTGAAGTTAGAAGCGTAAAGGCCCTGCGCCTGCTTGATGTAGCTTGCGAACATTACGTGCCTTGCTACGTTGTTGTGCTCAGGATATGGCGCTGTGTTGACAGTTAAGCCAAACACAGAAACAGGGGTAAGCTCCATGTGTGTAGTATCCTTAGTTATGTGCTCCTCATCCATTGCCACAAGTGCGTTCTCCTCCTCTTCAGCATCTAAATATTCCACTACGCCATTTCTGAGTAGATAGTTGAAGTCTATTTCCTTGTTTTTGAGCTTCTGGATAAGCTCAGGGGTTAGCTTTGACTTCCCATCTTCAACGATTATGTATGGCCTTCTCGGCCTGCCCTTGTCAGCATTAATGTGTATTTCGTTGATGTCAGGCAAATAAGCTATGTTTACTTCGCCAGAGACCATGCCCTGTCTTCTTGCATTCCTTACTTCTTTCACAAACTTCTCTGGCTCTTTTACGCTTCCTATTACGATCCCATTAAGATATACGTAGCATTTTTCTTCCTGCATGTTCACACCCTCTTTTCAAGGCCGAACTTCGAAAGCTGCTCTTTTATGCTGCTTTCTTCAGCACCGCTGCTTATCTTTGCAAGTATTGCAAGGTACTTCGTAAGCCCAGCCTCTTGGCCTTCTGGTGTTTCTGAAATGCAAATCTTTCCCCATTGTGTGCCATGCACTTCTCTTGCTGGGAAGTGTGGTCTCTTCTTAGCCAGCGGGGATTTTACCCTTCTCAAATGGGCATAGGTGTCTATGAGGTTTGTCCTGTCAAGCACCTGTGAAACTCCAGTCTGGCCTGCAGTCCATGTTCCAGTGCCCATAGCGTATGCTATCTTTTCAGTCAGTGTGTCTGAGCTTACTATGCTGCTCACGTTCAGCTTTCTTCCTCTTGCGCTCGACCTCTCAACCTGGTATTTAACATCCTTTACGAAGAATTTGAAGGCGTATGTGAAAAGCTCGTTCATGAGCTGGCCTGCGAACTTGATGCGCCTGTTGGCGTAATGGTCCTTGTCATCCTCCCTTGCCAGGTTGTTTGCTACTTTGCACGCCTTCCTTGCCATCTGCAATAAGTAGATCGCCTTCTCTTTTCTGTCTTGCGGCGTAGTGCCAAGGTGAGGAAGAAGATAGGAGTCTATCTGAGTCTCTGCCCTTTTTAGCTGATACTCTTTTGCTTGGCCTGGCGCCGAGCCTATTCCTATTTCGAGCATTGCATCGTTTGCACTCATGTCTTTTGCAGGACTCATCTCCCTATTAAGTAGCATGTCGTTGCGGAATACAGTCAAATCTCTTGACTGCATGGTTATTTCCTCATTAGACATGCCAAGGGCCTTAAGCAGTGTATACAGCTCTACGCCTCCTTTCTTCGATGTTGGGAACTCTACTGTGAAATAGCCGTGTAGGTTTCTTGTAACCACTGTTCTTGCCCTAAAGCCTGGAGATGTAGAGAAGATCTTAGCAGTAACAGAGCCGTCTTTTTCCTTTGTTGTAAGAATCCGGTTTGGTGCTAAGTCTTCGAGTCCTATGAGCACTCTTTCTGTGCCCTTTATTATGAAGTAGCCACCAGGATCTTCTGGGTCTTCGCCGTTTTCTATGAGTTGTGTTTTTGTCATGGTTTTTGTGTGGCAGAGGCTGCTGCCTACCATTACCGGCAACTCTCCTATGAACACTTCTGTGGTGTCTATTCTCTTCTCGATCCCTCTTATTATTGGCGTTATTTCCAAGAACATCGGCGCTGCGTAGGTAAGATTTCTAAGCCTCGCCTCGTTAGGCAGCAGTATTCTTCGCGAGCTATCCGCCTCTATTACTACGGGCTTTTCAAGCCTTATCCTTCCAAGCTTTAGGCCAAAGCCCTCTACGTTAGGCTCTATCAGGTTGTTGCTATCAATTATCTTCTGAATCTCAAGCTCTATGAATCTGTTGTAGCTGTCTATTTGGTGTTGCACTATGGAGTTTGTAGACAAATAGGAATCTAACAATAAGTACTTGTCATCGTCTGCCATAAAATCCCATCATTGAGCAGGTACAACCAGCCTGTAGTACTTGCCGTCTTCCCCTCTATCTATCTCTATTATCTGGCCTACCTTGGCGCCAAGCTTCTTGGCCTGTGGGTCTGTGACAAATATTTTTGGCAATCTGCTGGCAGGGATCTTAAGCTCAGCTAGCACTTTCTCAGCTTCCTTCTCGCTAAGTATCCTATGCGGCGGTACAAGATAATACTCGCTATTCAATTCTACACCTAAAATAAGTACTACGGGCTCTTTATTATTTTAATAAACAAATGTTTTTATATTTTTCTACCGTCCTTTATCTTTATCATTTACTATATTTCTTTTATATACCTCTACATTTTTGGCCGTATTTTGCTTTTTAATAAAGCCTTTTGCGATCAGAACCTCTTTTGTCTTTTGCAATATTTCTGGATCTGCATAGAATATCTTGTGCTTAAACTCGCTAGCAATCCTGAGCTCAGCTGGCTCGCCAGGTTCATATAAGATGAAAACAACAGAGTTTGGATCATCAAACGCATCTGCAAGATCCTTTTCCGGATCTGCGAGTTGGATTTTGAGGCTGTTGGAATATTTCACATTCTCTTGCTCTTTGTTTTTATGCTTGAACACAATGTTAGTTGGCATTTTATCATCTCTTTTTGCGAGTTCGGCTCATCAATCTGCAGAATTTTTCAAAGGTTCAACAACGCCTGTAAATTAATAGTTTTCCTATTCCCCAAGTTTCTTTTCTTCCTTCCGTGTAGACTTCATAAGTTTCGTTAGGATTGTCAGGCAGTGATCTCTTTTTCCATTTTTCCTCATGCCCTATTTTGCGGAGCTGTTGGTAAAACTCGGTTTTTTCTTTGAATCCATGATTTAAAAGGTAATCCCTTATTTCTTGTAGGCTGCCTGCGTCTGCCCAAAAAACAAGAGTCTGATTCTTTGAAGGCACCTCTATTCTTATTTTCAGGGTTTTTTCATCGTCTTGTCTAATGAGAACAGTAGAATCTATTGTGCTGGTTGCTTTCTCAATGGTATCCCTGATGTCTTCAAACCGCCTCAAGGCCTCCATGATTTCACACAATATTCTTTTTCAATAAGTTTCTTATTTGTTTCCTTACCTTGGAGTCGATTTTGCTTTTCTTTCAAGAAGTGATAACCAGCGAGCAAATTATAAAAGAAAATATGTAAAATTTTAAGTGATCAAATGGCCGATTTCAAAGTTACGCCATATGAGGTTGAAGGCAAAATAGACTACGACAGGCTAATTCAGCAATTCGGCATAACACCTATAGACGACAAGATGAGAGAGCGCATAAAACGCCTTGCCGGAGATTTGCATTTCCTTATCAGGAGGCAGATAGTCTTTGCGCATAGGGATCTA
>JAGDXZ010000009.1 GCA_023270015.1 Microcaldota archaeon
TGGTATCAGCTAAACGGCAACGCCAACGATTATAGTGGCAACGGCAACAACGGCGTTCAGCAGAATATTATTTATCCTGCCCCATTCAATTATACCAGGGATTCTATAAAGCAGATTCCTATGCAATCCGTAATGCCTCTTCCTGGAGTTCTTTCATGTACCAATAATGCCAACTGTGGCTCACCTTCTGCAAAATTATATATAAGCAATACGTCTCTAGAACTTAATCAAGTATATGCAGCAATGTTTCGCCCTAATCCCTCTTCCTTTAATACAGGGTATGGTATTTCTAGTTCTTATATTACAAATCAAAGTGCGGTAATACAGCCTGCTGGAACTGCGAATGAAATATTTACTATAACTGCGTGGGTAGATCCTGTGGCTTATGGCACTTGCTCAGGGTATTGTGTATATCCTATAGTGGCTTTTGGTACAAATTTCAATAATCAGGCCTTTGCTTTTGGAATTCAGAGTGGCGGCTCTGGACTTGGCATACACGGTTGTGGTAATCCGGATGTAGGTACAAGCGGCATGCCAACAATATCTTATAATAAGTGGACTTTCATAGCTGTAAGTTTTAACGGGATTTCTTATAACTTTAATGAAAACGGAACATTTTGGTATAATACGTCTAATAGGGGATTTGTTAGTGAACCACCTTTATTTATTGCTTCGCAAGGAGGCTGTAATGGGGGCACGTACGAAGGCGAAATATCCAACGTGCAAATTTACAACACCGCTTTGACAGGATACCAAGTTGATCAATTATATAGAGAAAGTATAACAGGTGTTCCGTTATATACGCAAAACCTAGTAATGTGGTATCCATTAACAATGAATAGCAAAGATTATGCAAGCAACTTTAATGGTCAACCAATAAATGTAACTTTCGTCCCAATAAATGCCAGTAGCCCAATTCCGCAATCAATGAACTACGGAGTAGAAAGCGAATCAGAAGTACTCAATTTGGGTTAAATTCCTGCTCCTGAAACGCCAGCAGCGCCGCCGCTTATTGATGCGAACATGCCTCCTATTACTGCTGCGGTTATGAAGAACACGCCTACGCCGATTAGAAGGAATAGGGGCAAATACCTTATGCCCTTCATTATCGATCCTGTCGAAATTGCGCTAACAATGAATGCGGCAAAGCCCGTAATAAGTAATACTGCAGTGAGCGCGAAGTCGTGGTACATTGCCACTGTTATTTTTGGCGGGCTTGGCCTTAGGAAGGAAACACCCACAGTAGGCAAACCGCCCGGGTTCGATTTCAGAATTCCCGCCCATACCGTGTCTGTCACGTAAATCATCTGGCTTGTCAAGCCATAAAGCACCGGTGCTCCTATAAGCGCAGCAAATGCTATGAATATTGTGTAAAGGAACAATTGGCCTGATATCTCCTTTTGGATTGTCTGCTGCGAACGAATGTCCCTTGCTATTTGGTTGAGCAAATCTGTCATGCCACCGCCATAGAGAACGCCCTCTATTATCATCCTTATGGTGTGCTGAAGCTGAAGAGATCGATATCTTTTTCCTAGATCTTCCAAAGCAGCCTGGAGCGTCATTCCTCCATAAAGCTCCTTTTCTATTTCCCTTACATCATCGCTGAAGTACTTGAATTCGGGCCTTGCTGCAACTACTATCGCCTTGTCTATTGAAATTCCGCTCCTTATGTTCGCTGCTGTTATTTGCAGGAAGTCAGGCAGGATCTGCTCAACGAACGTTTTGCGCTGCTCTATCCTCACCTCAAGAAGAGCGTATACGACAATTGAGGGTATTGCCGCAGCTATAAAGCCAGCAAGCGCTGAGAGGAAGACGTTTACTTTGAAAACTAGGAAGAGGGTGAAGGGAACTATCACAAACAAGGCCAGGCTGCTGAGTATGACCTGCCTGAGGAAGGTTTCAAGCGGGGTCTTGACGCCCGCGAGCTTGAGCTCGTGTTGAACCAGTTCTGCTATATGCCTCGAAACCAAACGCTCGAATTGCACCATTCTATCACATTGTGAACACAGGCCTGGAGCTCTTCATTATGTTTAGGAATATGATCTGCAGGAAGAATATGCCCACAAGCGCGAAGAGCAGCACTGTGGGCGTTACTGAGAAGATGTTTATGAATGTGGTGAGTATCGCAGCAACTGCAATGCCCATGCTGGGAAATATGACTCCGAAAAGCATGTAAAACATTGCGAGGGCGTTGAGCCTTTGGCCATATCTTCTAAGCTCTATGACACGTTCCTGAGTGACATCGTCAACTACGCCCTGCAAAGCCCCTACAATGTCTGCGCCGGCCTTTATGCTTACGCTTGCCTGCAGCATTATTCGCTTGAAAGTCTTGGACTGGCTTTCTGCACTTACCCTATCTATTGCCTGCTCAATTGGCATGCCAAGCTGAACAAGCTCAACAATCTTTGCAAACTCTTTGCTTGCGTCGCCGTAGCCTGTGCTCACTGCGGTTATTGCGTTGAAAAGGGGCATGCCTGAGCGCAGGCTTACTACCAAATCCCTAGCAGCAAAGAGAATATCCCTCTCTACGCCTTTTGCCAAAGCTTTGCTTTTCTGCATTGGAAACTCCAAAAAGCGGTTGAAGAAAGCCATGAATATTGCGTAGCCGAGTGCCAGGCTTAGGATAATTCCCGTTATTCCAAGCCCAAACTTAAGAAGCATAGCTGCAACTGCTATAGTTATGACTATGCTGATTATTATAGCGTTTACAAGCATCTTTTTTACAAAGTCATAGGGCGTTTCCTTTATGCCAACCTCTCTAAGCGCCGCCTCCAAGTCTTTGTGCTTGAGCAATGTTTTGGCTATGTAGCTCTGAAGTGTCGAAAGCTTTTGTTTTGATGCCCGCTGCTCCGCAGGAGCCTGTGCCTCTACTCTGGGCTGCGCTTGTGGCTGCGGCTGTGTTTTTAGCTTGGGCTTGAAGCTGAAAAGAGGCTTTGCCGGCTTTGCCTGCTCTGCTTGGTAAATAGGCTTTGACCTTATCTTGAAAAATAGGAAACGCTTAGGTTTTGTAAAGCCTATAGGCCTCTCGCCTAGCGGAGCAGTCTTTTTCTTAAACAGCATAGCTACCAACCATGTCTATTACTTCTTTGAGCAGGCTGTTTCTCATCTCAGCAAGGTCTATGGGCGCATTCGGCTGCTTGCCCTCTGCTATTAGCCTCGCTAGGCCGTTCGCCTCTAACTTTATTATATCAAGCTGCTGCTCGTTGAACACACGCTCTTCAAGCCCTTCTTTTATCTTTTCAAGGTCGCTTATCTGGTCGCTTAATGAGAGCGTAGGAAGCACAAGCCCCTTGAGCTTCTTTTCCTCTTTTTGCTTGCTTATTGTTTCCTCTATTTCCTTGCTTACCTTGGTGATCTTTTCCAAGCTTGCAGTTGCCGACTTCAACTCCTGCGCAAAGAGCTGTTTTCTTGGTTTTAGCGGCCTGCCTGCTTGCGTTGGTGCTTGAACTTGTGGTTGTGGCTGAATTTGAGGCTTTGCCGTTTCCACCTCTGTTGCCTGCTTTTGCTGAGGCTGAGGTTTTTGCACAAAAACCGGTTTTGTTGAAATCTTGGGCTTGGCTTGTGCCATTTCTTCGGGCTTTGCTTTTTCTGCCTGGGCTTCTAGCCCTTTTTCCTCTTTTTCAAATCCAAGCTGCCTTATGACATCGCTATATGCTAGGCGTCTGATTTCTATGCTTTCTTGCAATTCTTGAGGGTCTATGCTGAACTCTTGCTCATTAGTGCTAGACATGCTTTCTGCCATTTTTATCAGATTAACTGCCTCTTGATAGTCGGTCATAGTTCACCCTGCCTAAGCTTCTGGAACACGTCTTGTGTGAACGGCACATTTCCCTCTACAAGCTTCATTATCTTTTCCTTGTTGTTGTAATAGGTTGAGACCACATAGCCGCATGTATCTACATCGACGATTTTGTTCTGGACCATCCACATTAGTACTTTGCTTTTCTCTTCTATCTCCTTTTCCAGCTCTTCTTCGGTATAGCCGCCATAGAGCGAGAGAATGTCCCTTAGCCTTGACATCTCAGACAATTTGGTGAATACATCATTCCTCATGTCCCATCTGTATATCACGCTAACATCGCCGCTGTTAAGCATCTCGCCGAACTCAAGCACACGCCTTATTCCGAGCCTTCTGTGCCTGAAAAGGGTTATTACGCCGCCGAATGCGTTGAGCATTATCTTAGGTATGTCTATAGGCGGGTTTGACATTCTTACTATGGTGTCTTGTGCATTGTCTGCGTGCACAGTGCCATATACTGCGTGGCCTGTGTGGATTGCTTCGAACAGCGTCTCAGCGTCTTGCTTTGTTCTTATTTCTCCTACTAGCAGGAAATCAGGCCTTTGCCTGAGGGCGTTTATCATTAAGTTGTATAGCGTAACTTCTCCCTTGCCCTCAGGGTTAGGTTGCCTAGTAAGCATTGGAATCCACTGCAAGAAAGATGGTAGCGAAAGCTCCCTTGTTTCCTCCACTGAAACAATCCTTCTGTTTGCAGGTATGAATATGCTCATTGCGTTAAGGAAGCTTGTTTTTCCACTGGCTGTTCCACCAGAGATGAGTATGCTTATCTCGTTCTGTATGCTTAGCCATACAAGCGCCGCGATCTCTGGAGAGAGCGTGTGGTTTGCTATCATTGCCGGCATTGTCCAAGGGTTCTTCCCGAATTTTCTGATTGTTATGGTGTTGCCCTTGTTGGAAACCGGATAAAGGGTAGCGTTGACTCTTGACCCGTCAGGGAGCTCTGCATCCATAAGCGGAGTGAGGTTTGTTATCTGCCTTCCAACGCGCCTTCCTATTTGTTCTGCTAAGTCGTAGATTGTTTCTTCATTTTCAAGCCTGACGTTTGTTTTGCACCAGCCATACTGCTTGTGAAATACCCAAATGGGCTCTTTCGAATTGTTGACCACAACTTCTTCAAGGTTGTCATCAGCGAGCGGCAGTTCAAGGTCTCCAAGTCCAAGCATCATGTTGAGAATGTAGGCAATAAGTATCTTTTTCTGGTCAGGGCCCGTGCCAGGCAAATACCTGTCTATCAGTATAGAAGATGCTTGTATGTATTTGTTCGTGAGCTCGTCCATGTATTCCTTGTCTTCTATTCGCGTGGGATCTATCGGCACCATTGAAAGAAGCTCTTGCCTGAGCGAGAGTATGAGTATTTTTGTGGCTTCGCCGAGGCCTGGCACTGTTACTTCGTAGATTGGCACAAAGTCGCCTTTATCTGCTATACTCACCTTTACCGGCAGCCCATGTGCATCAAGGTCATAAGATGCATAAACCTTAGATTGCTCTTCCATTTCAAAACCTACTTTCCTTTGCCAAGCTTCTTTATCTTCTCGTCTATTTCATCAACGCTCTTGCCCAGCTTCTTAAGCCTTTGCGAAGCTTTGCCGGCCCGCTCCTCAGCGTTATGCACGCCTTCTGCTTTCTTTCCTATCTCTGCCTCGCTTAAAGCCTTCAACGCCTGGAGCTGCTGGCTGAGCTCTTGCAGCTCCTTTGCCAACTCATCCTTCTCCTTGCTTGCCTTTTCCAAGTCACGGTTTATGCTTGCGAGAGAATCGCTTAGCTGAGCTATTTCAGGAAAACGCTGCTTTATTTCGTTAAGCATGCTCTCGAGCTTGTCGGCATCTTGCTGCGCAGCTTTCTGCAATGCGCTCGCACGCTGCGCCGCCTTACTAAACTCATCTACAAGCCTCTGCGAATCCGCAGCGATCTGGTGCTTCAGCTTGTCTGCGTCTTTTGAATAATTTGCCATTGCTTGCTTGTAGCTTGCTATCTGGTCCTCTAGCTGGCTTATTAGCGTGTCAAGCTGCTTTGCTTCTTTCCTAGCCGCCTCGCTCGTTTCAAGCATAAGCTTTCTGAAGCTTTCCAGCCTAGCGTCTATCTCTTTAGCCAGCTCTTCGCTTGCCTTCTTTTCATAATTGGCTTTGGTGACAAGGTCCTGCAGGAGCTTTTCGGCATCTATGTAAACTGGATTATTTGCCATTGTGCTGAGCACGTTGGCCTTCTCGCCAAGCGCCGAGAGGCTTGCTTCTAAACCGTTTTTAACGCTGTCTATATATGCCTGGTTTTCTGCAATCTTCGCCCTTACTCCGCTTAGTTCGTTTTCATAAGCGTTTATTCTGTCCATGACCTCTTTTATGTCGCCAGCCTTTTCCTTGTAAATATTCTCTACATCGAGCATGTACTTTCTGAATGCGTCAATGCGTGTGCCTATCTCATTAAGCATTTGCGTCTGCGCAACAACCTCACTTTCAAGCGTAGACCTTTTCAGTTCGGAGGTCTTTCTTATGCTTTCCTCCTCTTCCTTGCTTGCTATGGCCTTTGCTATATACATCTTTCCTACTTTGTAGCTTATCCTTACTATGTTAGCCTTCTCCAGCACGTTAGCCCAAGTTTCTATTACGGGCTCGCTAACGCCAAGGTCCTTGGCTAATGTGAAAGAATCAGTTTCTCCATGCTCGTCAATGTACTTTACCAAGTCGTCTATTGAGGTAGTTACAGAACCTTGCGCCTGGTCTGCCATGGTTGTAATAGGTATTATAAAGTTTATTATGCTTTCGGGCAACGCTATAAGGTTCAGTATTTTGAGATTATGAAGTCAGCAATTTCCTTGCCTACTGCTGCTTCTGGCAAGATAATCCTTCTCGCGCCAGCATTTTCAAGCTTCGGTATGTCTTCTATGCGGCCTATCCTAGAAATTATCCTGCACTGCGGGTTTGCGCTTTTTGCGGCTGTGGTAACAAAAACGTTTTTTATGTCATAGTCGTAGAGAGGAAGAAGGGCGAGTGCCGCATTTAGGTTTGCAAGCTTTAGCACATTTTGCTGTGCGGCATCTCCCCAGAGGGCTAGATGGCCGGACCTTATCGCCTCTCTCACCTTTGCCCTGTTTGTATCTATGAGAACATATTTTATCCCGTTCTTTTTCAGCAGGCTTGCAAATTCTAAGCTAAGGCCGTTTATTGGAGAGATAATCACATGGTCCTTAAGACTCTTTATTTGCTGTTTAGCCCAAAACTCCTCCAGGCTTATGTTGCTGAGGAATCCGTAGAGTAAAGAGGCCAAGAAAATAGTAAGTGCAATGTTGCCTATTATGCCGAATAATATGGATAAGAGAACAAATGGATTGTGCGCATCGATCAGCGTTTTTGTAGGCGGGAATGTTGCGCCAAGTATGTTTACAAAGCCAAAAATAAGCGCATAGGCCGGATTGTGCAATGCAAAGAGCGCCAGCAATGAAGATAGGGCAAAGAGTGAAAGTATGAGCATTATTGAAACATACTCTACAAGTTTCATGCTCCCGCCTTAACGCCCCTTATTACAAACTCGCCTATCTCTATGCCTGCAAGATGCTCCGGGATTACCGCCATGTCTGCGCCAGCAATATACGCCTTTTTTCTCGAATGCTCGTCCTTGAGCCTAAGCAGTATTTTGATGTCTGGGTTAAGCCTCCTAGCTACTAGTGCGCCAAGCGTATTGTCTACATCGCTTTCAGAAACGAAGACTATCGCCTTTGCGTTTTGTATGCCTGCAAGCCTTAGAGTTTTTTCTTCAGTAAAGTCCAGCGAAAGATTAGGTATGTGCTTTGCACTGAGCTTAGCCGCCTTTTCTGTCGAGTTTACCACAAGCAAATATTTTGTCCCTTTGCTGCGAAGTTTTTGCATAAGCTCTTCGGCAAGCTCGTTGTAATCGCAGATGATAATGTGCCCGCTGAAGAATTTTGCCCTAAACTCGTTGAGCAATTCTTCTATGTTTGCGTAGTTCAGTATGTCTATTACTGCCGCTATTATGAAGCTTGTTACAAGTATCCTGCTTAGATTGTCTACAACCACCACTGCAAAGATTGTGGCGAGCTTGTAGGTGCCGCTTGAAAATGCGAGCTCTGCCAGGCTTGACGATGCAGCCGTGTTCTGTGCGTCAAAGAAGGAATCAAGCACAAAATAAAGGTCTAGGTAGATGTCTCTTGTGAAAATCCACAGGATTGCAAAAGACACGGCAATCACAATGGCGACTATCACTATCGCTACAAGCATCACATCTGTAGCTTCCACTTTTGCTTCGAAAGCCATCAAACGCCCCTTGTAAGCTCCTTGAAAAGCTCTTCGCTAGCAGACTTGTTAGGTGTGGCTATGAAGTTTGCGCCGGCTTCTTTGAGCTTGTTGACTATGAGATCGCTGTTGGCCCTTGTTGCAATTATTATCTTGCTGTTCAGGCTTTTCGCCGTTATTACGGTGAAAAAGTTCTTTGCGTCGTCGTCTGTCGCTATTGCTATGGCCTTTGCCTTTTCTATGCCCGCCTCTTTCAGCACCTTGGATGATGTTGCGTCGCCATATACTACTGGTATGCCCTTCTCCTTGAGCATGTCCGCCTTTGCTTTGTCTATTTCTACCACAACATAAGGTATTTTGTACTGCTGCAAAAGCTCAACAATCTTCTCACCTACAAGGCCATAGCCGCATACAATAACGTGATCCTTCAGCGTTTGTTGCATGTGTTAAATAGGAAAGGCTAAGCATAAAAAGATTGGCAAAGACTTAAATTAGTTTTTTAATTAAGTCATTAGGGAAGGGGGAGCTACGTGGCAGAGT
>JAGDXZ010000017.1 GCA_023270015.1 Microcaldota archaeon
GAATATACTCCAACAAAGATGGCAGCGACGCTTGGAAAATTCCATAGCCAAACAATAGAAAAGATAAAGCGAGGCTCGCAACGGTTAGAGTCTCGACACTAAATGGTATGCCGTTTGGTTTGAAAGTGCCATTCAGCATTTGATGTGCAAAGAGTATGTAGTAGTTGTCGTCATAATAAGTGAAAGGCCCCGTGTATAAAAGATATGAAAGAAAAGCTCCTAGCAAGATTGCCAATGCTAAAAGTAATATGCTTGTTTTATCGATTTTGCCAAACTTGCTTTTTCTCATTATCTCCAAAATAGTATGGGCGAGAAAGGTTTAAACTTTTTGTTTTGTCCATTATTTTGCTTTAGCACTTTTCGGCAGTCAATTGTAGCTGAAACTGCCAATTGTGGTTATAGGCTTCGTTAGATTCAATGCCTATTGCGTTGTAACCTAATCTATTAAGCCTTTTTGCAAATGTTTCGGCGCCATCGCCAACTGGGACTATTGTTCTCGGATTTACAGCAGAGATGTATTCCAATGCTTGTTTGAAATCTGCGTGATCGCTCAATGCAAACTGCACGCTCGTATTGAACTTGAATATTTTTGCCCAGCCTGTAGCTACTGCTGTGAAGTACCTTTTGGAATTTTGAGACAGCACAGCGGCTATTCTTTTAGCATCCCTGCTGGTGAATATGCCGACAAAATTGCCTTTAAGTTCACCGCCCGGGGTGTATGGAAAATAATACAGCTTTGTTCCGTGCCTTACATACACGTTGCTTATTTTTGCAATCTCTTCGCTCACCGTCGGCACTATTCCGATTTCATTTATTATCTTAATAAGCTCCTGGGCTTTGCCGAAAGCATAGGCGGTGAAAAGCACGCTGCCTGCATTTACTTTTTGCTTTACATAATGCTGTATTGCTGTTATTGTTTCATTTTTATCATCAAAGTTTATTCCCAAAGAGGAATAGGTGGAGTCAATTACGAGGACATCGGCCTCTGTAATTTCTATTCTTTTTCCGAGTATTGGAGATGCTATTTGGTAGTCTCCAGAATAAAGTATGCTTGCTCCGTCTATGCTCGCATGCAGCTGCTTAGACCCAAGCACGTGGCCTGCATCTAGCATCTTGAATCCGTTTCCAAGGCTCTCTGTTTCTATTCCTCTCTTGCCCCTCGCCTCCATTACTTCCTTTGTCTCTTCGCTTGCAGCGATTTTGGAATAGTTTCTGACTTTTTGATAGTGATCTGAATGGGCGTGGGAGACGAAGTGCAAGTCAGGCAGTATTTGTGAGAATATACTAGGGGCTACACCCGAGTCTACAAGCATATGGTCGCCAAGGCTAAATTGGAAGTTCATTTATTAAAACATTTCTTTTGTAGATTCTCCTTGATCTCCATCTGAAAGTATTATATAAATGAATTGGCAAAAAATAATTATGGCAGAAAAAATAATCATAATAGGTTCAGGCCCTGCCGGGCTCAGCGCTGCAATTTATGCTGGCAGAGACGGGTTCCAACCTTTGGTAATAAGCGGTTACGCGAAAGGTGGCCAGCTCGAATTGACTACTACAGTCGAGAACTTCCCAGGCTTTCCTGACGGCATTCAGGGGCCGGAGCTCATAGAGTTGATGCGCAGGCAGGCAGAGAAGTTTGGGGCAAGGTTCATAGACAAGGATGTAACTGCTGTGGACTTAAAATCCAGGCCCTTCAAAATAACAGTCGAGAATGAGGTTTATGAGGCAGATGTGGTAATAATAGCCACTGGTGCGAATGCAAGGTGGTTGGGCTTGGAGTCTGAGCAGAAGTTTATAGGCAAAGGCGTGAGCAGCTGCGCAACCTGCGACGCGCCGTTTTTCAAGGGCAAGAAGGTTATCGTAGTTGGTGGAGGGGATACTGCAATGGAAGATGCAATCTACCTTACCAACTTCGCTGAGAAGGTGACAATTGTGCACAGGCGAGACGCCTTCAGGGCCAGCAAGATCATGCAGGAGCGCGCTCTTTCAAATCCTAAGATAGATGTTATCTGGAACAGTGTCGTGCAGGAGATAAAGGGTGACAAAAGGGTAACAAGCGTGGTGTTGAAAAACGTCGTCACAGGAGAAGTCAAGGAAATGCCCATTGATGGAGTATTTGTAGCAATAGGCTACGCGCCCAACACGAAGCTTTTCCAGGGTCAGTTGCCTCTTGACGAGCAGGGCTACATAATTACGCATGACGAGGTAAAGACAGACATACCTGGAGTTTTTGTAGCCGGAGACGTTGCGGACAAGGTTTACAGACAAGCATCCACTGCAGCCGCTAGCGGAGTAAAGGCGGCCTTGGAAGCAAGGGCATATTTGGGCGAGTTGGACTACTCAAAGCAGAAGGCAGGCCAATCTAGCCAATGAATTCGCTAAGCCTTTTTTGACCTTTGAACTTCTTCAAGCCAGAAACCCTGACTCCTACTTTCCTGACAAGCTCGTCTCCGTGGTAGTACTCGTGCAGCAGCTGCTTTGCAAGCTTTGCTATCTCTTCGCTTGAGCTCGCCGCATAGTTTATGCTTGTTGATTTCAGGTGCTCGTCGAAGTTTGCAAATCTGAGCTTTAGCGTAACCGTAGAAAATGCGAGGCCCTGGGACTTTATCTCAGCCTCTATCTCCTGTGCCATCTTCTCTATTGCCTTCTCCATTTTCTCAGTATCTTCGGTATCTTTCTCGAAGGTGGTCTCTCTTCCTATCGACTTCACCTCGTAGCTTTCCTCCACTTCACTGTCGTCTATTGCGTTTGCGTATTTGTAGATCTCTGCGCCATAGCTGCCGAACATGTCCATGAGCTTCATAGGGCTTGAGTTTGCAACATCTTTCACAGTGGCGAAGCCTGCCTGCTTTAGCTTCTCTGCAGTTTTCTTGCCGACGCCGTAGAGCTTTTCTATGGGCATGTTTTGTATGAACTCCTTGGCTTCTTCCTCCTTGACCAGCTTTATGCCGTTTGGCTTTGCGGCCTCGCATGCCATCTTTGCTATTAGCTTGTTGGGCCCTATTCCTATAGAGCACGGCAAGCCCGTCTTCTCAGCTATTTCCTGCTTTATCCTTTTTGCAAGCTCAAGCGCCTCGCTATAGTCCTTTGCCCTTTGAGATACGTCTATGAATGCCTCGTCTATGCTTGCCTGCTCGAAGCGGTCTGCAAACCCCTTCACAATCTCCATTACCTTGTTTGACATCTGCTCATAGTAATCCTCATCCACTGGCAAAAACACAGCATCGGGCTTAAGCCTGTAAGCCATCGAAATGGGCATGCCGCTGTGTATGCCATATTTCCTCGCCACATAGTTGCACGTGCTTACTACGCCCCTTCCTTTTCCTTTCTTCGGATCAGCGCCTACAACAACAGGCTTGTTCTTGAGCTCGGGCCTTCTAAGCTCCTCGCACGCGGCGAAGAAGTAATCCATGTCTATTAGCATTATCACTCTCATTTGCCCACTCTGCCTGTTTATAATTCAAGGCTGAGATTAAAAATAGGTTATATTTTGCTCAGGTCTACTTCTTCCACTTCCCCGTTCGGCTCTTTCTCCCTGAAGACCTGGGTGGAGAACTTGTAGAGGCTTACATTCGGTCTTCTCCACGTGTCTGTGGGCAGGCCTGCCTTTATGCAGACATTGTCAAGAAATTGGCGCGCGTCCCACTTCTCCTCTACTGCCACAATAGGCAAAAGCAGGCCGCTGTGGAAACCATATTCGATAATAAGCCCGTCCTCACCTATCCTTATGCTTTTCTCGATCTCATACGGCGTGCCCTTTATCCTTTCAGGCGTTGAGAGAATGCTTACTTCAACGATCAAGTGCTCAAGCTCCCTCTTTGATACTGGCTCGAACCTCGGGTCTTCGGTCGCAGCTGCGATTGCCGCTTGCGGAAGAAGCTTTTTCACAGAGTCTATCGGCTGGGGAAAGCCTATGCAGCCTCTCAGGCTCAGCTCCGGCAGGTGCGTATAGAGAGTAACAAAGACGCCGTGCTTGTCCTCAAAGCCCTCAAGCTGCCTTTCAATAAGCGAGTTTGAGTAGTGCGGCGAGGTAAGGAAAAGCTCAATGGCATTGCGCGCTGCCCTTACAAGCCTTTTGCCCTGTTCTAGCGTGTAGGCGCGCATGCAACCAAAAAGCATTAGCATGTGAAATTTATATTGCTTATTCAAGGTTTGACTCGTATTCCTGTATGCGCTTTTCCAGCGGAAGCGCAATTAATGCATTTGGCACTAGCTTTTTGAACTTGGCAAGGATTTGCTTTGCCTTGCCAAGCTTGCCGTTTTTTGCGAAGTACTTTGCAAGGTAATAGCTTGCGTTCGCCTCTTTTTCCAGCAAGGGCCTTATTGCTTTTTCAGCCTGCTTGTCATTGGCCTCTACCTGGCACAGCATGTTTGCGTATGCATAAGCCTTGCCTTTTTTGTCTAGCTTTTCCAGCATTGCCTTAGCCTCAGCAAGCCTGCCTAGCTTTACTAGCGAAACAAGCTCCAGGTAAACAAGCGGCTCGCTTTTTGGCTCTGGTGCCTTTTCAACTTCGTAGACTACTCTGTAAAACCTTTCCCTGCTCAAGCCCTCCAGCTTTAGCGACCTTTCCCTGTTCTCTGCATTCTGTTCCATAAAACCTTTTAGAGCATAGTCGATGCTGAAGTAGTAAAAGTCTGAGCAATATTTGTAGATAATTCCTGCAACGTAATTTACAAACGGATCCTTGCTGCCGCTTGTAGAGTCTACAAGTTTGCACGCACCCTCATAATTGCCATTTTCTACCATCTCCCTTGCCTGCAAGATGCTCTGCCTTTCTGCATTTGTCATGTTAAGCTCGTGTGGTGGTATGTTTGCTACGTAGCCTTCGCAAAAGCGGCATACGCCTTCCCTCTCCTTAAATGAATTGCTTGCGCCACAATAAACGCAGGCTATATCGGGCATTTAATCATAGAAGATTTCAACGCAAATATTTCTATCTCTTTTCCATTCATTTCTTTTTCAGCACTACGAAAAGGTGGAGAAGAGAATAAGGAGAGATGTCTATTGATTCGACAAGGTCGAAAACATTTGCTACTTGGCTTACAAATTCCTTGTAGACTTCTTCGGGCTTTCTTCCAGTGTCTATGCTTTGGGATTTTATGGCTACGTAGGCATAGCCCCCGCTCTTTAGCAGCTTTGCATTCCTCAGCAATATTTCTGCCTGCATTCTAGATGAAACGTCCTGGTATATTATGTCGCAATTGCCTACCTCTTTCTCATACGCTTCAACGTTCATTGCGTCTTGTAGTATTGGCAACATGTTGTCCCTCTGCTCACAAACTTTTACCAAATCCCTCATGCTCCTCTCAGAGATTTCTACGCAAAATACTGCACCTTCTTTGCCAACTATGTCACTTACATGGCTACAGGTAGTGCCGGTAGCGGCGCCTAGGTAAAGAACGGCACTGCCCTTTCTTATCTTCATGTTTTTCATCCCTTTGATTATTGCAGCAGCCAGCTTGCTCCTGTAAGGGTTCCAAAGCCTGTACTCTTTTCCTTCTACATTTACTAGCTCTTCTCCGTACACCTTGCTGCCTGGCACAAGGTTGAGCGTAGCAAGCTTGCCGTCTATTTTGTACACACTTTCAAAAATCTCCTCTATTTTCATGTTATGCTTATTTATTTGCTTATTTTTAATTATTATTGATACTGATGCAGGATTCTGAGCTTTTTGCAAGGTTGCTAGAGATTGCACCTAGGTCTTCGAATTCTGAAGAGTTTCTGAAAGCACTGCAATCAGAGCTGGTAAGCTTTTTCAACGCTGACGTGGTTATGGCAAAGCCTGGCCAAAATCCTGCTTCGCAGTTTTACGAATACTTAGCAAACACCAAAAGCCCCTATCTTGATAATTCGCTGAGCAATTACTCCTCTTTTTCTGAACTTGTCAACTATTATAACAGCGGCTACAAGAGCTGCCTCAGCATACCTGTAGTAGTAGATGGCAAAGTTGCCCTTATTGTTAGCCTGCTTTCAAAAAAAGAAAATGCGTTTAGCGAAGAAGATGTAAAAAACGCAGAGAAGTTTTGCACATTTTCTGGCTACATATTTTCCAGCAAGGCCGAGCGCGAAAGGAGCATAGAGCTTGCCCAGTTGTTCGATGCAGTATTCGACAACCAGCTTCCGCAGGCAGTTGTAAAGGACAACGGGCAGATCGTAAGAACCAATAAGGCTTTCCTTGAGGCATTTGGCAAGGTGCAAAAGGAGGCAGAGGGCCAGCTACTCGGCTCTTTCTTTTCATTACCAAAAGAAAAGCTTGATGAAGGCGCTGTCGAGGCTTTGGCTAAGAACGGCGATTTCTTCAGCGTTATCATAAGCAGGATAAGGCCTACTCTGCTCCATGTAACTGCGCTCAATGTAACATATGCAAAAAGGCTTGAAGCAATAGCAGACGCGATGGGCGGCGCTGAAAAAGAATTTTATATGCTTTTAGACCCTCAGCTTGCAATACTCTGGTGCAGCAGCAACGCCAGCAGGCTTGTTGGCTTATCGCCAGACGCTCTGCTGGGCAAGAAGCTTAACGTGTTTGCAAAAGATCTTAGCCCATGCACCGCTTTTCCATGCCAGCAGACTGTGAATTTTGACTTTGGAAATGGAGTAAGCGCAACGCTTAGGCTCGTAATCCAGAAGAGCCTAGTTGGCTATGTATGCATAGCTTCAGACAGCAGCTTCGAGAAGTATGCAAACAACATAAGGAGCTATCTGCAAAGGCTCTCCGATGCTACCTCAGATGGTATTCTCTCTATAGACTCGATGGGCTACGTGGCAAGTGCAAACAAGCAGTTTGAAAGGCTTACAGGCTATTCGGGCGAGGAGCTGAAAGGCTCTTTGCTCAGCAACCTCTATGCAGACGAGGATTCGTTAAAGACCTTCAATACAGCAATAGACTTGGCAAACGAAAGAGAAATTGTGGACAATTTGTTCGTGAATTTCAAGACAAAATCAAGCGAGGCATTGCCGTGCGAGCAGGCAATGCTCAGGCTTGTCGATGAGCACAACAAAACTGCAGGGTACCTTGTAGTGGTCAAGGAGCTCGCAACAAAAAGGCTTATAGAAAAGCTTGAAGAAGATTTGGAAAGGGCGGAGAAGCAGGCTTCCAACTACAAGTCCGAGAGCGACCTTAAAACCCAGTTTATCTACAACATATCCCATGACCTCAAGACGCCGCTTACCAACATAAACGGCTTTGCCAAGTTGCTTAGCGAAGGATACTTTGGCGAGCTCAATCCTGAACAGAAGGAGCACCTGGGAATCATAATAAGCGAGGCAGACAGGCTCATGCAGCTTATTCAGCAAATGCTCGATGTGGCCAAGCTCACCTCTGGCAGGATAAAGCTGGATCTGCAGAAGGTTAACATTGCAGACTTGAGCGACAACCCAAGCATAAAATCTTTAGCCGAGGTTGCGCAGAAGAAAGGCTTGGCATTTGAGTGGATCGTGGACTACAACGTACCAGAGATCATTGCCGATCCGAACAGGCTCATACAGGTATTGGTTAATCTGCTTAGCAATGCTATAAAGTTTACAGAGCACGGCGGCATAAAGGTGCATGCGCTTAGGAAAGGGAAGAATGTGAGAATAGAGGTAATCGATACGGGCATAGGCATAAGCAAGGAAGACAAAGCAAAGCTTTTCAGGAAGTTTTCGCAGCTTCACAAAGGGCTGGTTAAGCAAGAAGGATCAGGCACAGGCCTCGGGCTTGTGATTGCCAAAGAAATAGTCAATCTTCACGGCGGCAAGATCGGTGTTGTATCGGAGCTGGGCAAAGGCAGCACCTTCTGGTTCACAATTCCTATATACGGGCCAAAGTCTAAATCCAAAGCTTCGTAGTCTATGCGCTTTGTTTTGTTTTACTAGAAAGATTTAAATACTAAGAGGACATATGTTTAGCAGAACTTACAGAAGGAACTTCAATGAAAGGAGAAAACAACGCAGGATTTGGTGGAGAAAGAAGGGGGCTAAACCCTAACTACTTCTTGCCAAAGCCTGTAAAAGTCGGAGACGTAGTGGAAGTGACCATAGAAGGCACTGCCTCGCGCGGCGACGGGATTGCAAAAGTCAACGGGTTTGTAGTCTTTGTAAAAGGCACAAAACCTGGGGACAA
>JAGDXZ010000029.1 GCA_023270015.1 Microcaldota archaeon
GCGCCGAGCACTACTGCAATTATGAGTATTGCCCAGCCATATGTCATTAGGTATTCCATTGCGCTTTGGGCTTTCTTGCCCTTTGGTCGCCAATTCATATTATCACGTTTTTAACAACAATGTTAAGATTTATAACATTATGGATTATTTGCTGCCAAAAGCTCGTTTGCAACACTCTCCAGCTGTATCCTTGCAGTATCCTGCTTCCTCCTAAGCTCAGGCACTATTGCGCTTGCAAACTTCAAATGCAATGTAGAGTCGTAAATGTCGCTCATGGCCTTGTAGCAAAGCTCAGCAGTGCCGGCATCTTTTTTCCTTAGTGCGTCAACAGCGTGCCTCTTAAGCTCCCCCACTAGGTCAAGCATGCCAAGAAGGTAAGAAGCTTCATCTACTCCAGATTCTGCCAGGCTCGCAAGCCTTTTCTCCTTTGCAAAAACGTAGAAGGCCAACGCTTCTGCATATTCCTGCTTTGCCTGTTGCGAATAGTACTCGAAGCCTTTATCGATTTTCTTGAGCTTTGCCAGCATTTGCCTTAGTTTTGCAAGCTGCTTCTTTGCCAGGTCAAGCCTGCCTGCATGAACAAGCACAACAGCCTTGCCTGCATTCCTTATTATCTCTCTTGAAAGCTCGTCTACCTTGTCCTTTCTCTTTTGAAGCTCCTCAAGCCTCTTTTCTATTTTCTCAACGTCTTGCATATAATCCACTTTTTCTTGCATATTGAAATAGGTATTGCTGGGCATAGCCTGCCAAGCCGTCAAAGCGCTCAGCTGCAAACTCGTGAATCTGCTTAAGGCTTGAACGCCTGTGCAAATACTCCCTTTCCACAATCCTCTTTATCCAAGTGTCTATGGGAAAGGCTTCAAGCTTGCCGTAGCCAAAAAGCAGAATGCAGTCTGCAACCTTGTCCCCTATGCCTTTGAACTGCATAAGCTCCTTCTTTGCCTCCTCATAGCTAAGCTTGTACAGGCTTGAAAGGTCGAACCCCTCAACTATGCCGCTGGCGAAGTCCTTGAGATAAGAAGCCCTGAAACCCAGGCCGCATGCAAGCAGCGAGGCTTTGCTCGCCCTTGCGATAGACTCAGGAGGCGGGAAAAGCTTTGCTCCGTTCTCAATCTTGCCGAACTTGTTTATGAGCAGACCTATTGTCTTGCTTATTCTCTTGATGTTGTTGAACTGCGAGACAATGAAGCAAACCGCAGTTTGCCAAGGGTCTGCCTTTACCACGCGCATGCCGTAAAATTCATCTATGGCCTTTTTGAGGAGCTTGTCCTTTTCTAGCTTTGAGTATATGCTGCGAACGCCAGTGTACACGCCGAGAAGTTGCCTGAGCTCTTCCTCTGCCTCTTTTTCGCCAAGAAGGCCTCTGTAGCGCCAATACAAAGTGCCACTTGCACTGCCTGATGCTGCATAATTTATGTCAAAAGCAGAATAAGGAGTAGTTGCGGAAAGGTGGAGGAAATATTTCTTCTGCTCAAGAGCGCCTGCAAAGTTGAGAGTTTGGCCACTGGAATATGTGTGCAGCAATGAAAAATCAGAAACGAAGAGCTTATTGTATTGCATATGCCTCTTTCCTTACTTGCTGGGTTGTATCCCTGTTCCTTATAGTTACTGTATCATCTTCCAGCGTGGTGTAGTCTATTGTCACGCAATAAGGTACGCCTATCTCGTCAGCCTTTGCATAGCGCTTGCCTATGCTGCCTGTCTCTGAGTAGTAGCATTCTACGCCCTGCTCCAGCAGGTGTTTGTATATTTCCTTTGCTTTCGCCAAAAGCTTCTCGTCCTTTTGCAAAGGAAAAACGGCATAGCGATAAGGCGCTATGCTCTCAGGCAACTTAAGCCAGGCCCACCCACGATCTTCGCCCTTCTGCCAAGAGTGTTCGAGCGCAGCAATAAGAAGCCTGTCGAGGCCCATACTTGCTTCGACAACGTGAGGAAGAACCTTCTTTCCGTTCACATTTATCCTCAAATCCTTGCCGCTAAGCTTGGCGTGCTGGCCTAGGTCATAGTCAGACCTGTAGGCGTTGCCCGCTACTTCTATAAAGCCATAGCTTGTCCTAACCTCAAGGTCTATATTGCCCTTAGAATAGTGGGGCAGCTCCTCAGGCTCGAGCTGCCTAAACCTGTATTCCTCGTCTTTTATTCCTAAAATGCCGATAAGCTTCTTCTCTAGAAACAGAAGTAATGCCATATAGGCGTGTGGTATTTGCCCTGAGCTTAGCAAGCTTGCAAGGCTATCTTTTTTAGCCTCTTCGCTTCCTGCCTTTACAAAATTAATTTGCTCGTTAAGCAGGCTTTGCAAGTTGTAAACGCCAATTTCGCTTGCTGCGTCTTCTTCAGGGTCGAAGAACAGCTCGAGCTCCATCTGGCCGAACTCTCTTTGCCTAATAAGCTGCTGCCTTGGCGAGATCTCATTCCTGAAAGACTTGCCTGCTTGAGCGACAAGGAAAGGAAGCTTTGGGCTGTATGCTTGGTAAAGGGAATAGAAGTCTACAAATATGCCCTGAGCAGTCTCTGGCCTTAAGTAAGCGGGCTCTTTGCCTGTGGGCCCTACTTGGGTCTTGAACACAAGGTTGAATTTCTCTATTTTTGAGAACTTCCTGTTCCCGCATTTCTCGCATTTTATAGGCAAGCTTTTCAACTGCTTTTCCAGTTCTTCGATATTTTCCTTCTTTACCTTGCTTGCCTCTTCAACCATTCCATTCTTCTCAAAATAGCTCTCAACAAGCTTGTCTGCCCTGTAAGGAGTTCCGCAGACTTCGCAGTAGGTTATTGGATCTGTAAATGTTGAAAGGTGGCCGCTTGCAGTAAGCACGGGCTCTGAAACAATAAGCGATGTCTCTACCTCGTATGCGCCTGTCTTTTTTACAAACACATCTCTCCAAGCAGCCTCTATATTCTTCCTTATCCTGAAGCCTATAGGGCCGAAGTCGTAGAAGCCACCGACTTCGTTGTAGATGCCGAAAGCCCTGAAAAATATGCCCCTCCTTGCTACAATCTCGTAGACGTCGTTCTGCATAAGGCCACAACAAGATTAAGCAGAAAAGAAATAAAAGATGTTACATATTAGAGCAACAAAGCCCACTAAATGCTAAAGGTGGCGTTGACCATGCTGCCCGCAGGACCCGTATGCACAGTTTGCTGCTCATTCACACGCAGCACAAAAAGCGGGCAAAACATGCCAGGCAGGCAGTAAGGGCTTTCATAGCCTGAAATATACAGTACATATGTTGAGAATGGCTTGAGCGAGCCGAAAACGATCATGCTTGTTGCATTGCAAGGTGCTATCAAAATATGCGAAGTTGCATTGTACCCTTTCGGCAAAGGCGCCGAGCTATTGAATTGCATTTGAACAAAGCACCTGCCTATAATGCGCAAAGGCACAGATTCATTTATCCCATTCCCCTCTATGCCGACAATGAGCGAGCTTGACACAAACCCATGCACCAACACTTCCGCTTTAACGCTTGCGTAGCCGCTGATTGGCATGTAGCTAGGAAAGGAGAATAAAGCAGCAAAGAATGCTGCAAGCAGCAAAGCAGACGCTAACACAAACGAAACGGCAAAGGCTACGCGTGCCCTTAGCACCTTTGCTCGCATATCAACTTTCCACTATGCGCATAATGCGCTTTTTAACTTTTCCTTGCATATTATGACTGGTGCTTATTTGAAGGAAACGCTTGAGGATAAGAGGAGAAGGCTGCTTGAGCTTGCAAAGGAATCTGTGGCAAAAGCATACTCAACAGGAGAGCATGCAGTAATGCAGGCTATAAGCACGTACAACGAGCTTGAAAAGGTAAAAAACCAGGTTTACGAAAGGCTTATGGAGTGGTATGGCATATACTTTCCAGAGCTCAGGCTCGGCGGCCCACACGCCTATGCCAAGCTGGTAAGCTTAATAGGGGTTGACAAATCAAAAGCAGACTTTTCCAAGCTTGCCAATGAAACAGGCATAGCAGAAGACACACTCAGAAGCCTGGCAAGCAAGAGCATTGGAGGAAGCCCTAGCGATGCTGAGTACGAGGCCCTGAAAAATGTCGCAGCGTTAGTGCTGAAAATAGAGGAGCTACAACAGCAAATAGACTCCTTCTTGGAAAAAGAGGCAAAGAGGCTAATGCCAAACATATGCAGCATTGTGGACTACAGGATAGCGGCAGAGCTGCTTAGCAAAGCAGGCTCTCTGCAGAAGCTTGCGCAAATGCCCGCAAGCACCATACAGCTTCTCGGCGCAGAGAAGGCCCTGTTCAGGCACATAAAGTATGGAAGCAAACCACCTAAATACGGCGTACTTTTCAAGCTTAAAGAAATTGCAAGCGCGAGAAAGGAAGACCGCGGGAGGATTGCGAGGGCTTATGCCACAAAGATAAGCATAGCCGCAAGGGCAGACGCAATAAGCAAAGAGGATATATCACAAGTGCTGAAAAGGCAGCTTGAAGAGGCAATAAAGAGAATAAAAGAAAGCCCTAAAGAGGCCAAGCCAAAGCAGAACGAAGCAAGGCAAGCCAACTGGAAAAGGAACTCGGGCAAGGAGGGCAAAGGTAAAAAGCCAAAGAATAAATAGCGCGCATGCTCTAGAGTATATAGGGCCATCATATGGCCACGTATGTGGTTTCGATTGAGCGCTATTCGAGGCTTAGCCAAGGCGACAAGGTCGCAAATCTAGTACTCCCAGATGCTTCATACAGCCTGGAAGAACTGATGGTAGAGCTGAAAAGGCCCGGTGTTTACTTGCTTGAGATTCCTAGCCTTGAAAGCATAATCCTTAGAAAGTTTATCGAGGAGGTTATGCCACAAAAGGAAATAAGCGAAGAAACACTCAAAAGGGTCGTATTAAATGCCAGAGACTACTTCTATCTCACAGAAGACGAACGAAGAACAAAAAATATAAGCCTAGAAGAGGTGCTTGTTGACAGAAAGGCTTCTTGTTTTGAAACTGCGGTAAGCTTGCATGCACTTTTCCAGCAGGTCGGCATAGAGAGCTATTTGGCAATGGGAACCAGGGGCATAAAAGAGCAAAGGTACCATGCATGGGTTGAGGTCGTTTATAACGGCAAGCGCTACATAGCAGACCCTGCTAACATAGACAGAAATAAAGTTGTGTTTGAAGAGAAAGAAAAAACTCCGTTCAACTACCACAATGGCTTTCACGTTCTGCTAAGAGATAGCAAGAGGTATAATTTCGCGCAAGAGGTCATTGCTGTTGTATAGCAAGCGGCTTTTGATAGAGCACATACCTAAGCACTGTCGAGTTTGCGACCCAGGCTGGAGAGCGTATATCCATTACCGAGTCTACGAATGAAAGCGCTTCGCTTACGCTGCCGAAGAATCTTGGCATTTGCCTTAGGGCAAGCCTTACATGCTCGCGCACGTTCCACACACCAACAGGCAATACATAGCCAGAATGCACTTCTCTAAGTATCACTACCCTAGCCTGTGCATGGAGCTTCTCAAGAAGCTCGCTCGTTGCAAGCCTTGCTGCATAGTAGCAGCCTCCTATCTCTGCATACGTGCTCCTTCCGTTGAAAAACTCGTGAGACGAGTATATTGCTATGTCATTTCTATTCAAGTTCCAAGTAGTGTTAGGATACCATGCCTCTATAAGCTCGTAGCTCCACGTGCCAGGAAACATGAGCACTATCCACCTGTTGTCAAGCGCTGAAAGGTAATAGGCGCGTATGTTGTCTATGCTCGGATACTCTTTTATCTCCTCGAGCTTGGTCTTTGATATTGTGTCGTCGGTAGCTGTTATGCTCCATCTTGTCGGTACGAACTTCCTGTTTTTGCCAAGGCCCAGAGTGCCAGCTGACAGCGCCTTTTGTATTTTGCTAACAGCTATGCCTCTATCGTAAAGTTCAAGCATTGCAGTTTTAGCGGTGGCGTCTGTATCAAAGAAGAGGCGCTCAAGTTCCCTGTTGGCTTTTGTATTGCCAATCTCCATGTCTTTTATCCGCACGCTCGGGCCGAAAGGCTGGCTGTCTTCGTCAAAGCTCATCGTTGCCTCGGGCCTGCTTTTGAGCTCAAGGCCTGCATAGGTGAATTTGTCGGCAATGGCGAGCTCCTGGAGCATTTCCTGAATTCTGCCACTTGTATCAGTTACCTTAGCTTTGAACATTCCCCTAACAAGCATTGAACGAAAAGCAACTATGTCCTCTATGCTTTTCCCAACCCACTGCTCAGGAGTAGCAAGAAGCGATGTGTCGCCAAACTGCGGCGGCACTAGCGGCCCTATGTACACGTTCGGATATCCTGCCCTGCCTACGAAAATATCGGGCGGCGAAGAGCCTTCGAGCTCATTGCCCTTTATCATCTCTATTGTGTGGAATTTGTAGAAATATTTCAGGAAGCGCGGGTCTTTCATGTTTATGTATACCTGCCTGGACCTTGTTACCTCAATCCCGCCGTTTTCCTGCATAACAGTATTCATGCTGAATTGTTATTTAAATGTGTTTATCCAATAACAAAGCGTATGGACAAAGAGCTAGCTGCAAGGCTTAACAAAGTGTTTGCAAACACAAAGGCAAACAGGCTACTTATAGCCAACACTGACAGCCAAGATCCAAACTTCAAATACCTGACAAGATTCAGGAGCGGCCTATTTGAAAGAGATATGCTGATTGCAAGCAAAAACTCGCTCAAGCTTTTTACAAGCGAGCTGGAATACGAAACCGCGCTTGCACAAAGGCTAGAAGGCATGCAGGTAATAAAGGCGCCGAGGGAAGAGGCGAAAAGAAAGGCGATGCTGAAAAAGGAGATCGCAGGCAAGGTTGTAGGAATTAATGCAAACTTCATGCCCACGGCAACCTATCTTAGAATAAAGAAGGAATACAAACCAAAGAAGGTAATAGATGCGAGCGAAGCGTTCTCTAAGGCCAGGCTTGAAAAGAGCAAGGAAGAGATAAAGAATATTGAAAAGGCTGCAAAAATAACCTTGGCGGCCTTGACAAAAATTCCTCAATATTTCAAGGAAGGTATCACTGAAAAGGAGCTTGCGAGGATATTTGACAGCATATCTGCGGAGCTCGGCTCTGAGAAGCCTTCTTTCGATACAATAGTCAGCTTCGGAAAAAATGCTGCGCTGCCGCATCACATGCCAGACAGCACAAAGCTTAGGAACGGCGACTTAGTTGTCGTTGATGCCGGCGCTGTGGTCAACGGCTACTGCAGCGATATGACAAGAACATTTGTATTTGGAAAAGACGAAAGGCTTGAGAAGGAAAGGGAGATGATAAATGTAGTAAAAGAGGCTCAAAGGCTAGCGATAAACGCAATGAAAGAAGGCAGAAAGGGAAGCGATGTAGACAAGGTAGCAAGAAGCTACATAGACGCATATGCAAACGGCAAATACAAAGGCACGTTTATCCACAGCCTGGGGCATTCGGTCGGCATAGAGGTGCATGACGGCTTTGCACTTTCGCCAGGTTCCAACGTCGTGCTTAAAAGAGGCATGGTCTTCACAGCAGAACCAGGAATTTATGTAGTTGGCTTCGGCGGCGTGCGCATCGAAGATGACGTACTCATTACTGAAAAAGGTCCAATACTTCTTGGGAGAGGGGAGTTAGGCTAGCTTGGTAGGCTACCAGCCTCGGGCGCTGGAGACCCGAGTTCAAATCTCGGACTCCCCGATCTTCCTAAAAGACACTTGGTGTTTTACAAAATGCATCCCACCCGCCCTCTGACACCGACTCGCTAACAATGTGAATTCAAAAGATATTTTGGTGAATGGCAATTTATATGGCCCAAGGTCTACATATAACAATTCGTGCTAACATATTTATAGAAAAGTATAAATATCTTAACATAACTTGCTTAAATATGAAAACCGCCGAGCTTCTAGAAGAGCTCAAAGGCCGTGGGCTTTATGTCTTTTCCATATACGATGCGGCAAAGCTCATGCAGAAAAGCATAGCATATGCTTCTTTGTTTTTGTCCAAAAGCAAAGAGTTTGTCAGAATAGAGAAAGGCAAATACGCGATAAAAGGCACTGACCCATTCGTAGTTGCTTCAAACATACTGTACCCTTCTTACCTCAGCCTTGCAAGCGCCATGAGGTTCTATGACCTTATAGACCAAAATATCGTTAAGTACTCAG
>JAGDXZ010000026.1 GCA_023270015.1 Microcaldota archaeon
CAGATCTCGAGTTTCGCCAAAATACTGGCGCGTTACCTGGTTCCGCCATCCCGGCTTGTTAAAATTATGACATAACAGCTATAAAAGCCTGCTAGCAGGGTTAAAAATTTATAAGTTGCAAGTTATATGCTTCTCAATTCTAGGTATGGTTATGGACAAGGATTTCGCTCTAAGGCTGTCGAGTGTCGGAATTTTTGCCCTTATGAGCGTAGTAGGCGTTGGAATATCCTACTATCTTGTGGTTACTGCGAGAACTCCTCTGCTTTTCTGGCTGGCAATTGCTTTCTTGCTACTTTCCGTAATCTCTGGCATATTCAATGTTACCTCTGCCTATTCTTACTATCGCTCCTACTTCTATGACCGCTACCTAGAAAGCATAACAAGAAACCTTAAGCCGATAAAGAAGTGGCCTACCGTTGCTATCGCTGTGCCAACCTACAACGAAGATCCTAAGCTTGTTGAAAGAACGCTGCTAAGCATGAAGAAAATGGACTATGATGCAAAGAAGATGAAGATTTACCTGTTGGACGACTCAACTAAACCAGAAATAAAAGGCAGGCTAGAAGCATTCTGCAAAAAAGAGGGGATAGTGTATCTGCACAGAGACAACAGGCAAGGTTTCAAGGCCGGCGCCCTCAACAACTTCTTGAAGTATTCAAACGAAGAGTTTATTGCTGTGTTTGATGCGGATGAAAGGCTTGTAGACGGCAAATTCCTAAAGGACCTGCTGCCTTATTTCCAGGATAGCAAGCTATCGTTTGTGCAGACTGAGAAGAGGTATGCAAAAGGCAACTTTTTCTCCAGCTGTGTTGATCTGTTCGATGCTTTCTTTTTCAAATTCATACAGCCCTCTCGAGCTCTCAACAACACTGCAATATTCGCAGGCTCCTGCGGCATAATAAGAAGGAGCGCACTTGATGACATAGGCGGATTTCCGGAATATGTAATTGAGGATACATTTTTCAGCTTCGAGTCGGACATGAAAGGCTATAGGAGCCTTTACATACCCAAAGTATATGCTCTAGGAGCGCCCATAACCTCTTTTACAGCCCTTTCTAAGCAACAGTGGCGCTATAACTATGGTGATACGCAGTTCCTGCTTCACCTTATCCAAAACCTGAGAGCACACAAAAGACGCACCGTTTCTGCACTTTCAAAGATAGACTACGCGCTCCACGGGCTTGGGCTAAACTACCTTTCAGTAATACTAATAATGTTCACACTAATTTCTCTGATTTCAGTCTTTGCTTCGGCACCTATAACTTATGCAACGCTCTCGGAGCTCGCACACTTCGAAATGCCGCCGCTAAACTTTGAACTTTTTGGCCTCAACGCCTTCCTGCTTTCAATACTTGTGCCAATTGCAATAACAAAACTTTACTTCAACTCTATCTCTAAAGGCTTCATGATTTTCGTGCTCAACTTTGCACTTGCATTCATAAGGCTAAAAGCAGCATTCGCCGCATTGCTTAACCGCTCTCCGGTGACTGGCTGGGTCAAGGGCATGACGCTTCGTGGCAGGCTCCTTGCAGCTTTGAAGAACTCTGTGCTTGAGGTGGCCTTTTCAATAGTGCTTTTCATTGCAGGGGCTTTTGCAGTGCTAACAGCCAACATTACAGGCGCACTTTGGCTTGTATGGTACAGCTTCCTGTATTCCTCCACATTTATATTTTTCTACAGGTATGGCTGATGGCTAGCAAAATATACGTGAAAGTTTACGAAACCCAGCAAGGCACCATACTGGCGATGTGTGATGAAGAGCTTATAGGCAGGCAGCTAAAGGAAGGAGCCAGGCTTATGGATTTGAAAACCTACTCAAACTTTTATGTAGGAGAAAAGAAAAGTGAGAAAGAAGTTGAGGAAATTGTTTCAAAAGCTAAGATTTACTCGGCAAACGTTGTAGGGGAAAGGGCGGTAGGCGTGCTGATAAAAATGGGCATTGTAAAAGAAGAAGAGGTCATGCGCATCCAGCAGGTCCCTTTTGTCCATCTTTATTCAGTCTCATGAACCTGACTTCAGCCTTAGTATTGCTTCTGCTATGTTGCCGTTTGACTCTTGCAGGGCTTTTCTCGCCTTTTCCTCATCGCTTATTCCGCTTTTTTCCATAACAAGCCTAACATCCTCTTCGCTTATTTCAATGCTCACTTGCTTTTCTACCTCTCTTACTTCCCCGCCAACCTGGAACATCTGCTTGCCCTGCATTTCTACGCTCACTACCTCAGGGTTGTCTATTACAAGCATCTTGTCTGGAAGCTCGATGGTAACTTTCACTGCCTTTATTTCCTCGCTTTTTATGCCAAGCCTGTCCATCATGCTCTTAAGAGCTCTTGGATCTATGTTTGGAATCATGCCTTGCACCTCTTTTAGCAGATTTTTCAATCTTCTCATACATCTGCTCTACTTCGCTAGGCAGCATCTGCTGCTCTTTCTTCTTTCCATGCATAAACAAGGATGCCACCATCAAAATAATGCCAATCAGCGCCAGAAAAGAGCCTACCATTGCCATAGCGCTTACAGCTGGCAAGTTAGAATAGGCCTTAGCAGCTATGCTTGCAGCAAGCACCTGGGCGGAGCGTAATTCTACTCTTGCAGATAGGCTGCCATGGTTAATAAAAACAAGGAAGTAGTTTCCTGCAGGAAGAAAGGTAACATTGGTAAAATAGACAGCAATCCCTTTCTCAGCTGAGGAATAGGGAAAGGAGCCGGTAGTGCCGTTAAAGATCTCGAGCACCCCTTTTCCTTCCTGCTCTTCGGCTTTGCTAAACATCTGGGGCTGCGTAACGCTTGAAAGATTGTAGAAGGCTGAGGAGTTGGCGAATATGAAGGTAACAGGCTGGGTTGAATTGAAAATTACATAGAGGCCTGATGTCTGGTTAAGAGGCATAGGCAAGTAGCCATAGCTGCCAGCACTTATGCTTAGATTCTTGGATTGGGTGAGAATCTCTGAAGCTGAAGGCAGGGTGGTGTATACCGCTCCTCCGGAAATTACTATGCCAAGCAGCAGAAGCAAAAGGCCTATGAGAAAAACTCTCTTGTTCATCCTACCAAGTATTTTTATATATTGCATAGTTATTAATATTGAGGTTGACCGGATGAACAGGGTAAAGACGGGTATAGAAGGCCTCGATACCATGCTATATGGAGGCATACCCGAAGGCAACCAGGTAATAGTTGCTGGAGGGCCTGGTGCAGGGAAGACCCTGCTAGGATTTGAATATGCATACCACAATGCAAAGGAGGGCAATACCTCTGTGTTCTTCGCAATGGAGGAAGAGCCAGAAAGGGTGGTTGAGAACGCAAAAGAGGCGTTTGCAAACTTCAAAGACATAGACCAGCTTATAGAAAGCAAAAAGCTGATTGTTGATGGGGAAGACCCTGCTACTATTATAAGGTCTGGCGGCACAGACACTTATGAATTTGGAAAGCTCATAGCAGACATAGAGTCTTTGATAACAACATACAAGGCAAACAGGGCAGTAATAGACTCGCTTAGCGTTATGGAGATGCTGCTTGGCGATCCTGCAGTATACAGACGTTCTTTGGTATCGCTGATAAGCAACTTCAGAAGGCTCCGTGTAACATCGCTGCTTACTTGCGAGCTTGCAAATCCAGAAAGCTTGGGGCAAGAGCTGAGGCCTGAATTCTTCATATTCGACGGCGTCATAGTGATGTACGAAGCTGGAAAAGAGGACAGGCGCGCCCTGGCTATGGAGGTGCTGAAAATGAGAGGCTCTAACCACAGCTTCTCCATTACGCCTTACGAGATAACACCCGATGGTTTCAATGTGATAGCCGGGGAGGAAAACCTCTAAACCGGGATAATGCAATGCAGGCTACAAACACAAAAAGGGTAATAGCGGTTTATTTGGGCTTTTTGATTCTAATTTTCTTTGCATCTTTCTTGATGCTGTTTTTCTACTCCCATGAATCGCCATTGCAGAGATGCGATTCAATACAAATTCCTGGAGCAAGATATTCGTGCATGATTTCCCTTGTAAACTCCACAGGAAATTCGAGCATATGCTCCCAGCTTTCTGGCTATTACCAGTACAGCTGCTATTCTATGCTTGCTGCAAAAACAAAGAGCGTTGAACTTTGCAAGCAAATAAGCAACATCTCAATGCAGGTTGCATGCGAATCTGAAATTGCGATCTCTACAGGCAATACGAGCATATGCGGGCTTGAAGGTGCTTACAGCGGATCTTGCTATACAAAGTTTGCAAACAAGACGCTGAATGCAAGCTTGTGCTACTCAGCCGGCAACTCTACAGACACATGCCTTGCCATTGTCTATACAAAGCTTGCTTTGCTTACCGGCAAATCAGCATACTGCAGCGAAGTTCCAGAATTAACAAACAAAACGGAGATAGGAATGGTGTTGGGGAATGTTAGCATGCAGCAGCTTGAAAATGAAACTACATTTTTTAGCGGCTACCTTATGATGCCAAACCAAACCTATAGTGCCAGAGATTTTTGCTTTTTTGCAGATGCTTACTTAACAAGGAACAACAGCATATGCTACTTTATGGCGCCTTCTCCCCTTCAGTCAGCATGCTTGGCTCAAACCTCGAAGATACAAACACCGAGCTCCACATTAAACTACACTGCCCAAATGTCATATTGCCAGTCTCTCGGGCAATACAGTGCACTCTGCCAGCAGGCAGTTACAACTGCATTTGCAATAAAAAACAAAAACGCAACTTATTGCACAAACCTGCAGGGAAGCGAGGAGAATGCCTGCTACGCCTATGTTGCAATGGCCGAGAAAAACGCAAGCATTTGCAACCTGATAACAAACTCCACGCTCTCGGGCGCGTGCAAAGAAGCGATAGCGTTAAATGCAAGCAGCTACATAACATAATATTATGAAAGGCCTGCTTACTGCCATAAAGCACGAAAAGGAGCCAGTTTATTTCATAACATATGAAGGCCTGAGGCGGGACCGGGCAGATGCAAAGAGGGCGATGTTTGCAAAATTGGGGGAGACTATAGACTTTGACGCTGGCAAAGTCTACGCCGATGAGCTTTTTGCGAAGAAGATAGGAGAAGAGATTGACAAAAACTGCAAGAAGATTTCATGCAATTTCAGCGAAAGGATAAACGGCGACGTAGAGGCATTAGTCGGAAGAATGAAACAAAGCTTGGAAGAAGCTGCAAGGCTGCTCGCAAAAAAGGAGTATATGAGCGCGCCCATAGTAGTGCGCTATCACAACGACGCTGACGGACTTAGCGGAGCTATAGCTTTGCACAGGGCTATGCATGGCTACGAGAATGCAGTATGGGAAATGCACAGGAGCGTAGCGTATGCGAAATCCGATGCCGAAAACGACATGCTGATAGCAAACGCATACGAAAGCATCGAAAAGCCGCTTCTTGTGCTAATAGACTTTGGAACCACCCCAGATAGCAACGACGGAATAGAGGCTGCAAAGGAGAGATTCGACATAATATGGCTTGACCATCATCCAATAAGCTCGGGCTTTAGCGGGGCGAAGCTCGATTACTACATAAACCCATGGAACTTCGGTGGCGATTCAAACTTCACAGCTGGACTTCTTGCCAGCGTTTTTGCTTCATGCTTCGGTGCGCAGACCAAAGACCTCGCCTACGCCTCGCTCCTAGGCGACTACAGCGCGTATGCAAAGCCGAATGCACAAGCGAAAAGGGTTGCGATGCTTCTTGACATCGTATCAAGCGATGCGAAGCTCGTTGGCTCGCACACCGGCAATGTAACGCCCGAAGCTGTGGAGAATATAATGCACGATGAAAGCAAAGTAACAGAAATCATAGCCTACGGCGAAAACAGGCTTGCAGAGCTGCTAGACAGCGCAGTCTCAGGATTAAAGGTATACAAGGGCAAATCTTCAAGCATATACGTTGCAGACTTTGAAAAGATAAGAAGCGATGAGGAGAGGTATCCTTTGCCAGGGCGCTTTGCATCTAAGCTCATGGAAAAGATAGAGGAATCGGGCAATGCCAAGGCGCTCGTTGTCCTTCACTACGGCTCCTACATTTCGCTAAGGCTAGGGTCAGGGCTTAAGGGAATAAACCTGCTTGAGGTGCTTGAAAAGGTGAAGAGCTACTACCCTAGCTTAGTAGAGTCTGCAGGTGGCCACATGTCTGCTGCAAGCATAAAGCTTGCAAAAGAAGGAAACAAAAAACCCGTGCTCGGCAAGCTTGTTGAGGAGCTCAAGGGAATTGTATAGTCATCTAGACGCGAGCTCAGGATGCTCTTGCTCGTACCTTTTCTGCCATTCGTGAAACTCCTCTAGCTTTTTCTCCCTAGCCTGCTTGACCTTCTGCTCATACTTGGCCTTCATCTTCTTCCATTCGTCTAGGGTGTAGCCATAAGGAGGGTGCTCCCTTATCATTGGCGGATGAAACTGCGCACGCCATATCTCCGCATAGTAGTCCACATCCCTTTGCTCGGCGCTTGCCAAATCGACATGCACGCCTTCCTGCCTTATCAATGCTGCTATGCCCTCTGGGCTTATCTCAGGCTTGCCCTTGTTATATCCTGGTGGGTTGTATACTATGCTTATCCTCTGCTTTACAAACTCCACCTTTGCTCTCAGTATCGCCTCGTTGAGAAGAAGCTTGTACTGTAGCCTTGCTGCGTGCTGCAAGTCCACAAGCTCCTGCTTGCTAACGTTGTTGAAAACAATCTCCTTAACTGTTTTGTAAGGCAGCCTGTACCGCTCCCCGTTCTCTACAGCATAGTACTTGCCGCCTTCCTCTATAACACCTTCATTGGCATTCATTTTGCTCCCTCGCTTGCCGTTGCCTTCTCGGCTTCCTTCACAGCCCTGTTCACAGGAAGCTCGAAGAAGTTCACAAGGTGCCCGTATGTCTTTTCATAAAGCGGGTTTGCCTCAAGCTCCTTTATGTTCCTTCTGTACTTGTCAGATGCATAGGTCCATGCAGGGTGCTGCTTCTGCCATTCCTCTGCTGGCACAGCGTACTGCCTCTGGACCTTGTCCCTGTATATCTCAGGAAAGACGTTGAATGTGCAGAACGGAATTACCCTGCCATCGGGCAGAGAGTAGTGTATATCACACTTCTCAACCCTAGCAATGTCATAGGTGTACTCGTCCTGGAAGTGCATCATTCCAAGGAACAAAGTCTTCATCTGGAATGCACCCACGCTCGAGAAGTCGTGCTTGAGCAGTATGCTGCCAAGAAGCTTTGCAAAGTTGACGCTCTTCGGCTGCTTCTCTTTGTCTATGAACTTCTTGAGGTTGAGAAGGGCCTTCAAGGCCATTAGATGCCTCTCCAACCTGCTCTTGCCCTCCATCTCGTCAACAACATGCTGCAAGTACTCCATTAGGCCGCGGGCGTCGAGGAATCTGGTTATGGGGATTACCTTGTTGTCCTTGTCAAGGAACAGGTATGTGCCTGCCCCGCATGCGAAGTGTATTGAGAGATCGTATGAATAGGCACCTGTAAGCGCCTCAACAAACTTGGAGAGGCCGCCTATGTAAGGAACTGAGAACCAGTCCTCCTTAGCAACAACGCCACCTGTCTGCTCCTCTATAAGCTTTATGGCTCCTGGTATGGTTATGCGCTGCCTCTCCCTGAGCCTGTCAGGCATTCTTCCAACGAGCGAGACTGGCTGGAAGTTGACAGCTCTAACTATGTCTATGTTGTTTAGAGCGAAGTTTATCATGCTTCCAAGCTCGTTGTCGTTTACGCCCCTGATTACAGTAGGCACGAGCACTATTCCCACGCCTGCTTTTCTCGCCGCATCGAGTATCAAAGGTATTTCCCAGTGGTTCTTTGGGTTTGCGCGCTTGCTCACTCCATCGAAGCTCATGTATAGCGTGCTCAAGCCTGCGTGCCTAAGCTTTACTAGCAGCTCAGGGTTTAAGCCCAGGTTTATGCCTGTAGTATTGAGCTGAATCTGGTCGAAGCCAGCTTCTTTTGCGAGCCTTATTATGTCGACTATGTCGCTTC
>JAGDXZ010000047.1 GCA_023270015.1 Microcaldota archaeon
TTAGAGCGGCGGTCTTATAAGCCGTAGGTCGAGCGTTCAAATCGCTCCGGGCCCACTCCTACAGGTTTGCGCCGGTTATCAACGCGGCTGTTTTGCCTTTTAGCTTAGATTTTATCTTGGCATATGCTGCAAGGCTTGCGACTGCCGCAAGCTCCACCTGTATGCCATAAGCTTGGTAGAAGCGCCTCTGCCATGCAATCATCTCCTTGTCGGTTACTGTGAGCAGCAGGCCTTTTGTTTCTTTCACGGCTTTGAGCACCTGATTGCCATATGTTGGATAGCCAACAGCTATCGCATCTGCAAGAGTTCTTGGCCTTTCATATTTTATCACGCCGCCTTTGGCATGAACTATCGGTGCAGAAGAGCTGGCTTGAACACCAATAAGCCTTGGCACTCGCTTGGCGATATGCATTGCAACAAGCCTTGAATATGCCTTGTAAACAGCGCTGAAAAGCGTGCCGTTGCCTATGGGCATTATTATGTTTTCTATCTCGTCATTCTGAGAGAAGAGCTCAAAGCCTATTGTAGACTGGCCTTCTTTCCTGTAGCAGTAATCGCCGGCAAGAAAGACGTTGCGCCTCTGAGCATAATCAGCTGCTTCTTGCTGCGCTTTTGTAAAATCTCCATTTATAAGATGCAATTCTGCATCGTGCGTACTCCTTATATCAAAGAGCTTGTCCTTGTTTGCCCCTTTGCTGATAAACACAGCTGCACGCAAGCCAAAGAGCTTTGCAAAATATGAAATTGAGTAGGCCATGTTGCCAGTAGAGGCGCACACGATTTCGTCATAGCCGTATTCCTTGGCCTTCGCGACCTCTATAACTGACCCTCTGTCTTTAAAAGACCTAGTTGGATTTTCAAATTCCAGCTTGAGCAAGAGGTCTTTGCTTTCTCGGCTCTCGATAAGCTTGGTGAAACCCACTTCATAATGCCTATACATGCCATTTGGCATTAGCGGCTCGAGATCCCAAAATCCAGATACGCTGCTTAACGTGAAGTTAATCTTGCCTTTGTATTCCACTTCAAGAAGGCCGCCGCACTTCGGGCAAGTTTGGGTTTTGTTGCTGCTGCTAAACACAGCCCCACAAGAAAGGCATCTTAGCTGGTAGCGCATAATCTAAAATAGAAAGCAAAGTTTAAACAAGCATGCCCAGATTCGCAGGCAGGTGAGAAGAAAAGGTTAATAAAAGAGTTAATGTAATAGATATAGGGATATTATGGAAAGATTAAATGTAAACAAGAAGGAAATATACGAGCAGGTTGCAGCGTACGCGATAGAGACCTTTCTTGGGTTAGATCACAAAACTCACAGGAATGAAATTACAAAGCAGCTGGAGCGAACTTCTGCTAGAGACTTGGAAGATTTAATAAGCTATTCTGCTGGAGACGAGGAAAAATTTGTAGAAGAATTAGAGAAGATAAGTGAAACATTTGATGATGGAGAACTTAAAAAAGCTATAAAGGAAAAGATCGAAGAGCACAATTACAAAAAGCAAAGGAGGGCCTAATTAACCAATTTCTGCTATTTGGGCACACCGATGCTTTGTTTAAACGTAGCGTTCGCAAAAGCTATAAAAACCATTGCTAAATATAATATATAAGCTTCTTGTGTGTTTGAATGGCTGAGGATCAAAAAGCAAAGGAAAAGGCAAAAAAGCCACCTGCAACGCAGGCCAAGGTAGAGGCAACCAACATAGTGCACATAGCAGGCAAGGACGTTAATGCAAGCTATGACCTTATTCATGCCCTTGACGAAATAAAGGGCATAGGCTTCAATCTTGCCAACGCTTTGGCAAGGGCATTCGCAAGCAACCAAGGCATACCCTATACCACCACAATAGGCAGCCTTAGCGAGCAGCAACTGCAGGCACTAGAGCAGATGATAAAAGAGCCAGGAAAATATGGCATACCTGGCTATATGCTTAACCATAGGAAGGACATAGAAACAGGGCTTGACCTTCATTATGTCGGCACAGACCTTACTGTAAGAACGAGGCAAGACATAGAGGCACAAATAAAGCTTGGCACATGGCGTGGATTCAGGCATCAGTACGGCCAGAGAGTCCGCGGCCAGAGGTCTAGAAGCACCGGCAGAACAGGACCTACTGTAGGCGTCATAAAGAAGAAGGCTGAAGAAGAAGCAAAGAAGGCTGAAGAAGCTGGAAAGCAGCAGAAAGGTCAGGCTTCAAAGTGAAGTGATTAAATGGGAGCTCCTAAAAGATTGAGGAAAAAATACGAGACTCCAGGACTTATGTGGAATGTGCAGAGAATTGCCAGGCACAATGAGCTCAGAAGCAAGTATGGCTTGAAAAACATGCGTGAAGTCTGGCTAGCGGAAAGCGAGCTAAGAAGAATACGCAAGAATGTAAGAAGCATACTCGCTGGCGTGGAGAGCGAAGAGACGGGCAGGGAGATAATAAGAAGGCTTGCAACTTATGGCATAGTAAGCAACGATGCAACGCTCGATACCTTGTTAAGCTTGCAACCTGATGCTTTGCTAGAAAGAAGGCTCCAGACAGTTGTTTACAAAAAAGGCCTTGCGAGAACGCTCAAACAGGCAAGGCAGCTCATTGCCCATGGATTCATAGCAATAAACGGTAGAAAGGTAACATCGCCAGGCTACATGGTAAGGAGCGACGAAGAGCAGGCAATAGGCTATTACAAGCCCATAGACCTCAATGCTGGAATGGGCGGAGCGACTTCAAGCGCCAGCACAGCTCAGAAAGAAGAAGCAGTAGCAGCACAGACTGAAGGCGGAGAGGCTAACGCAGAAGAAGGTGAGTAGAATGGGAGAGAAGAAAAAGAAAGTCACAAAGGAGGTTAAGCAAGAAGAGGCTGCAGTCTCGTATGAGGAAAAGGTAGCAGAAGCTGCTGAAAAGTACAAGCCTAAAGGAGTAAGATGGGGAGTAGCACATGTCTACAGCTCCAAAAACGATACCATAATAACGCTTACAGATCTTACCGGCGCAGAGACCATAGCCGTAGGAAGCGGCGGTATGATAGTCAAGGCAGACAGAGAAGAAGGTTCGCCTTATGCTGCAATGCAAGCGGCATACAAGGTCGCTGCAGAGGCTATCGAAAAGGGCATAACGCACATAAACATAAAGATAAGGGCGCCTGGCGGGCATGGCGCAAAGACCCCAGGGCCCGGAGCTCAAGCAGTTGTCAGGGCTCTTGCGAGAAGCGGCTTCAAAATAGGAAGCATAGAAGATGTTACGCCTATACCTACCGATACTACAAGAAGGCCAGGAGGCAGAAGAGGAAGAAGGGTATAGCTTTCAAGCTACAGCCTGGAGGAGAAGCGACAAAGCTACGAGCACTACTCCTATGCTAAGGTTGTCATCTATGCTTTTGCTAATGCTTTCTACTGCAGCACCAACAAGAGCAAAGAGAATTGAGTAAAGGCCTACAAAGAAGTAGGCGATAAAGGCAGTGATTGCAAAAAAGGCCAAAGTGCCTTCAACGCTCTTTTCCTTGGCGTATGGAAGCCTATGCCTATTCCTTATTCTTATTCCTACCAGGGTAGCTGAAGGATCTCCAAGCATCAATGCAATAAACACTGCTTGAGCAAACTGATTTGCAAACGCAGCAGCAAGCAAGAGACTAAACGCAAGCCAAAAGGCGCCGAAGCCAAAAGGCGCATTGCTCCTTTCAATCCCTCTGAGGAACTTGGAGAATGAAGCGGATGTCAGGCTTGCATAAGTGCCCAAAGACAAAGCAGCGCAAACTGCAAAAGCTATGAGCAAAGAAGTTATCGAAAGACCAAAGACAAACAAAGAGGCAAGAAGAAGAACGCCCAAGGAAATGTGTACGATGTCCCTATTTGATTCTATTCTGCTATTCGCCTTGTGCTTTTCTCTAGATACCAAAAACTCGGGAAAAAGGCTTAGAAGCGCAAGAAGCAGTATCAAAGTGCTATAGCCTTTTAGCAAGAACACGGCATAGAGTGCAAAAGGCAAAGCTACAAAGTTTGCAACGCTGCCTGTCTCTATCGCAAAGAAAGACAGCAAAACAGACCCTAGAACAAACAACTGGATTGGAACGTGGTAAAACAATGAAGCAAGCAGTGCAAGCGCCAATGGCGCTATAAACCTCCAAAGCTTCTTAGGAGAAGCATAGGCCACATAGCTAAGCTCGGCAAGCGAAACGATCTCTAGGAAGAGAATAGCAAGCATTCACACCACTGCAATAATCCAAGCTGCAACTACGAATGACGCAAGCACGATAAAGGGCAAGACCCTCTTGACAACTGTGCGTATGCCCCTTGTAGTCTCCTCCAGTAGCTGATTGACATTCGGGCCCCAAGTCCTTACGTTCGCCATCTGCAAATGGGTATAGGAGCATTTCGAAGGAGAAAGATTGCCTATAGCAGAGCCTATTAGCAAGTCTAGCACAGGCAGCACCTTCTGTGAAGGCGTATACCTGCCGAGTACTGTGCTAGCGTCCTCTGATAGCATGTTTATCGAATGGGTGTCTGTAGTGCACAGCTCTGCCTTCATTCCAAACTTCTCGCTTATGTGCTCAACCACTGTCTGCCTGAAGCTTGGGAGTATGTTGTTTGCATCGAAGTAAACAAGGCAGAACCTCTGCGCAGAATCGTCTATTACCATTACGCTAGTATAGGCGTCGCCAAGATCCTTTTGCGGGCCAAGCAGGTCTCTTAGGCGCTTGTGGGCAAAGCCGATTCTAAGCTTTCTTCTTCTCTCTTTCTCGATAGCCTGCTTTATTGCTAGCTTGTAATCTTCTACGAACCTGCTGCCTGGCGGTATGCCTTCAAGCTCTTCTTTTGGAGCAGATTCGTATCTGGAATTGTGAGCATCTACAAGCACAACAGGCTTTTGCAAAATCTGTTCTGCAAACCTTTTCAATTCAATACCTACTTGCCTGCTTATGTCTTCTGTAACGTGCGGAGCGCGGGTAAGAACAATTAGCGAAACCTTGCCAAAGTTTATATCAATTGCCCTGCTGCCGTTATGCTCGCCGAATGAAACTGAGCCGACAGCAGGGTATGCTTTGCCGCCTATTCCCTTAACAACATTGTTTGCAATATCGTAGACCTCTGAAGCGCTAACGGGGTTATCTTCTATGTTGACTGTGGAATGAAGGATAAAAGGAGCTGCATCGTATCTCTTCGCAACAAGCTCACCTAATCGCCTTGGCGCTATGCTGCCCCCTGCATTTGCAAACGGCCCAAAGTGTATGTCTGGATTTACAAAAACAGCAGAAATCTTTGCATTGTTGCTTATGCTTATCACGTCTATTTCCAAATGCCTTGCATGGGCAACATCCTTGCTTACAAGCTTAGCGTCGCTGGAAATGTTGTAAAGCCAATAGCTTACCATCGAGCTCATTACATCCAAGCCGCTAGAGCCAAGAAGCTTCTTGGAAGGCCTGTCTACAAAGTAGAGGAATGCATATGCAGCAACAAGGAAAACAAGCATGCTTACAACGAGCTTAATCAAGGTAGCAGTGATTGGGAAGTTTATGCCAAGAAGATAAAAGGAAAAGGGAATGAAGAAAAGAACGTTCAGCACAGGCTGTATTGCAGCGTAGAATACTGCCGCGCTTCTCCTTATCCTTATCACCACCTTTCCCATGACAAGCCAGTAGCCGTATATGCCAGCATTAGATGCTAGCAAGACTATGTTTGCGAGCAGGAAGCTCTTTGAAATTAGGAAAACTGCCGCAAGAAGAAGAAAGGCAAGAAGGTAGAAAGTCGCTATTATCAACGTAGAGAAAAGCGCATGTTTCAACGCCATTCTCCTGTTTATGGCCTTTATGGCCAGCACTGTGAGAAATGCAGGCATGCTTATTGTTATAACTCCTATGCTTGCCCCTATGACCACAAACCTGTAGTCAGAAAGCATAGCAGGGTATTTGCTTATTATTGCCGCAGACGCTCCTGCCAATAAGCCTATGAAAACAAGCAGCAAAGCCTGCACAAAGCTGCTTGGGGCGTTTATGCGAAAGTAGCTTGTGTAACGTGTCAATTTCATAAACTCTACTTCTAAACTAACAAACTAACCTTTTAACTTTATGTTGTTTTCTGCCGTGCTACCTGCCGAACCTCCTTTGCCTTCTTGCATAGTCGCTCAAAGCAAGGTCGAGATCCTTCTTTGTGAAATCTGGCCAGAGCTTTTTAGAGAAATAAAGTTCGGCATAAGCGGTTTGCCAAGGCATGAAGCCCGAAAGCCTCTCCTCGCCAGAAGTTCTTATGACAAGATCCAAGTCAGGCACGCTAGCAGAGAGCAGCATGCTTCTGAATGATTCAGGGCTAGCATCTGCTTGCCTCTGGCCTCTGACCAGCAAAGTCTTGGCAAAGCGTTTTGCTGCCTGGAAGATGTCGTCCCTGCCACCATAGGCTATGAGCATGTTTATAGTTCTCTTGGTATAGGCCCTTGTGTCATCTTCAATCTTCCTGAGAGCCTTTTGCAAAGTAGCAGGCAGCATAGCAATGTTGCCTACGCCGATAAACCTAGTCTCGTTTTTGTGGAGCATGTCCCTTATTCCCTTGTCTGTTAAGACCTTGTGGTATATGCTGAACAATACCCTTTTCTCAGCAAAGGGCCTGTTGAAGTTCTCTGTGGAGAAAGCCCAGACTGTGAGGTTGTTTATGCCATAATCCTTGCACCAGTTCGCGAAGTCTATGAATCTTTGCACGCCTATGCTGTATGCTTTGGCAAAGCTGAGCCCATGCTTTTTTGCCCACCTTCTGTTGCCATCTGGTATTAAGCCTAATGATGAAGGAAGCTGCATGCAACCTGTTTATGATTTCTTATGAAAAATATTTAAAGGCAAACGTAGTGGCAAAGCCGATGCTTACTGTAACATCCACCCACCCGTAAACGGTGTGGGCTTCCCTTGCATTCATGTGCCCACCGCTTCCTGCAAAGGATGTATTTTATCGGTTCTCAGTTCCTCGAGAACTGCCTCCTGCTGAGGTCTTACGCTCTCTCCCTGAGCGTAATTTCCCTCTGCTCAAGAGTAACTCTTTTGAGTATTACCTTTGCAGCGTTTTCATCTCTGTCCATTGTTGATAATGCACAAAGCGATGCTAACTTGCCTACCTGTTTCCCTTTTTCCCTGTGCAACATGCTAATCTATTTAAATGTTTCACAACAAATATATTTCGGTGCTTTGATGCTAGCACTGAGCTTGTAAAGGCAACTTATTCGAGAGCGAGCTCTGTGCTTTGCTTTATGAAAATAAGAGGCATAGCCTGCAGGCTCTATGAGATTGCGCTTTGCAATTGATTTGATAAGGAGCGAACAGAGAGATTTCAAGCCACCTAGGGGATGGCTTGGCTCTAGCCGCTGCTAAGGCCGTGGCAAGCTGCGAAAAGCCTGGGGTAGCCGCATGTCAGGCTTTGAACCCAGGATCGCCGAATTGCACCATGCATAGTGGTGCATGCAGACGCGGGGAATTGAAGCATCTTAGTACCCGCAGGAAAAGAAACCAAAGGGATGGCGCAAGTAACGGCGAGTGAAAGCGCTGTAGGGTATGCAGAATCCTTGCGCGCAAGTGCAAGGAGATGTTGCGCAGGTATTACGTGCACGTGAGCCGAAGGCCTTGGAAAAGGCCGCCATAGAGAGTGACAGCCTCGTAGGCGAAGCGTGTGCGCAACTTCCTGCGAGAAGAGTAGCGTAGCTCGAGTATGCTACGTGAAGATGGGGCGTTAAACTCCAACCCTAAACATAGGCTAGAGACCGATAGCGAACAAGTACCGCGAGGGAAAGCTGAAAAGAACCCACACGTGTGGGAGTGAAAAG
>JAGDXZ010000030.1 GCA_023270015.1 Microcaldota archaeon
ACATTTTTATCAATCGCACGCACTTGACAGAAATATTATTAGGGAAGAGGTATTTGGTAAAACGAGTTGTTCGCATGTTTGTTTACATTATCACTTCCCAAATGCCCCAAAATGTATCCTCTTTGCGCCTATCCCGATGTTCCATCTTGGCTTTCGACTTTGCTCCCCTTGGCACGCCGTCTCGATGCAATGATAAAAATAACGATGACAAGTATGATTACTATCGCACTCCCAAAAATCAACTCGATCAACTCGCTTGTTCCTGGTTTGCTGCTTTCAGGATGTGGACCAGGCCCCGGATACAGCTGTAGGGGAGAGTACGGCAGACCTGTAAGTTTGCTAAGGTACTTCAGAGGTAGGTTTGGAGAGATGTTTTTGCCTTCGGCAAGGATCTGGATTATCGAGTTGTTGGAAAGCACTGCGAGCAGAGCGAAAGAGCTGTTATAAAACTCAGTATGCAGCTCCAGCGGCCCAAACTGTGCGAAGTCGAATGACTTGTTCAGTGCCTCTGGCGGAACCAACATGCCTGGTTGTAGCGCGTTTGATCCAAAGACAGCAGTATAGGTTTTTGAAGCATCTGAGTGGTTAAGGTAATTACTTATTCTCAGGGTTATCGTGTAGTTGGTTGTAGCATTGGTTGTTAAATTTATTATGTACTCGTATGCTGTTGTAAGATTATGGCAAAAAGTGCAATTGCCCCCTTTCAACGCCTGCGTGGCATTTCCGCCTGCCAGGTATGTTTTGGGCAGGAGGCTGCCTATGCCAATCAGCATTATGAAGAGCGAAAACTGCAGGTATTCTCTCACGCCATCACCTAAGTTTCATACACAGAATCAACATAGGTATATCCTTGATTGACCATGCAAGATGTGGTGCTATACTGGACCACTTTAATATACCTGTACGTGCCTGTGATGGAGCTGGTTATTGGAGCACTAGAACTACCATAGCTTCCCGTGCCCGTAAACGTGTACGATGCGAAGTTTGTCCATGTGCTGCCATCTGGCGAGGCATACCAGTTTATGCTGAAGTCTATGCAGTATCCACTGAAGCCACCGGTGACTTGTCCATACCACACGGCTGTGAACGTTCCCGTCAAATCTGATCCGAAATCCCATACCCACGTTGCCCCCTCGTCTTGTTCTATCCACGCGTCATAAGTAGACATGTAGCCGTACACGCCATCAAGCACCAGCGTATCTTGAGGATTGGTTTGCTTGTTGTTGTTCGATGGATACCAGCTTCCTTGAGTAGAAAAGCTTGGTAAAGATGGTGCGTAGAGTATAGTGGTTGCAGTTGTAGAGGTGGAAGTTGTCGTAGAGGTAGTGGAGATAGTAGAGGTAGTGGAGATAGTAGAGGTAGTGGAGATAGTAGAGGTGGAAGTTGTCGTAGAGGTAAACAAAGCGTCTATAGTTCCATTGCCAGAAGCGATAAACGATGTTGATTGCGACACTGTACTACCTATGCTTATGTTTGCAGTGGTAATCCATTGTCCGAATGAATAGTATTTGTTAGGCGGAATGGCGAATAAGCTGTATTGGATTCCACTTATTACAGGCACAAGTGCATTGTTTGAATAATGGATTCCGTAGACTGCTATTGATCCGTTTGGAGGATTTGTTTTAATAGTGATCGAATCGATAAGCTTCTTGTAATTTCCTACATATGCAATAGCGAAGCCACTCGTATTATATACTGTATTGTGACATGCGCCGTTGCTGCATAGTTTATAAGATATGGCAAATGGAACATATTCCTGACTTCCTACTGGCAAAACAATATGCGGCATTCTTGAAATGCAAACTACTAATGCACCGTTGATTGCATTCGCAGGCAGACACGTACCAGTGGAATTGTAATTTGCAATACGTGCATATATGCCATTATTTGAGAGACTCATCAGCGTACCTAAATTATTTACAAATATCAGTGCAGCCACACTTCCAGATGAATTAGACAAAATGCTTAGGCCATAGCACGGCAAGGATGGAGATATATAGCACGACGAAGGAGAAAAACTGCTGAACGACTTTGAAGAAACTAAAATAATTACGATGCCTATAAAAATTGCTAATATTATAAATGCCCAACCATAAGTTGTAAGGAATTCGATTGCAGATTGCACTCGCATTTTTTCTCACAAATAGTGGTCTGTTTTATTTTATATGTTTTTCGCTCGCTTTATGAGGAACTGTTTGATCTTATCGCATTTTCCAAATGCTCCTAGCGAGATCTTAGCGCTGACTATCTTAACATTATTCTAAGGAGTAGTGTAGGTAGAGTGTAATGGAGGTAGACTAGCTGTCACATCATTTGTTGTTTGTTCTTCTCAACACTATTCAGCCTAAATGCGCTATACCCTCTCTGTTCGCAGGTTTTAGGGCAGACTACAGTATCAGAAATCCTGCCTTTTTATTGCGTCAAGCACTGAAAAGGTAGCATTCACATTTACTTTGTTATTAAAACTGCGAAGGGATATTTTATTATTTTTCATAGTGTTAATGACGTTAGTATTATTGCAAGTTTTATTCTATCTTTTAAAGATTAGACCGTAATGATACGGGCCTGGCTTAAACTCATTCTCAAGCTTGAAGTCTTTGAAAATTGATAGGTAATCCTCTTTTGACATTCTTATCCATATTGGCGGGCCGAACGCTGTTTCTGTCTTTTCCCAGTCAATTATTATCACCTTGCCATTCTGCTTTAGGATCCGCAATATTTCCTGGTATACTGCCTCTCTATCCATATCGTGGAATGAGTTTGCGAGCAATACCGCATCTAAGCTGCTAGCGGGTATTGAAGTGTGCGCGGCGTCCTCGTTCAAGAAAACAACGTTGTCTGCTTTTATGTTTTGTCTTGCTTCTTCTATCGCCTCTGCATCAATTTCAACACAGTAAACTTTTGCTGCTAAGTCTTTGAGATATTGGCAGTAGAAGCCTGCGCCGCAGCCCAGCTCAGCCACCGTATCTTCTTTGCTTATTATCTCTTGCAAATACCCTTTTGGATTTTCGCCAAGGGCTTGGCGCATGCGTGCGCCATGCTGGTAGTGCAATCAATCGCCCAGCTTGTTTGCAAGCTCCCTTAAGGCATCAAGGCGCCTTTTCTGCTCGCTGCTGATGCTTGGATCTTTTTCCAGCTCATTTATTTCGGCAAGGATCCTTTCCTTTATTCCTTCCTTATCTTCATGCCCTGCCTGCTGACTGCTTGTTCGCTCTAAGAGCGAGCTTAGCGGAAACCATTCTTCTATTTCTGCAAGTACCTGCTTGCCCTTGTCAGTTATTTCGTAGTATTTGCCTTCTTCGCTCTCGCTTCTCTTCAGGTAGCCCTCGTCTACGAGCCTGTCAAGCTCGAAGTAGACATGGCCTGGAGAAGGCCTCCAGCAGCCATGGCTCAATTGCTCCATGTTGTTCATTATGTCTGCGCCTCTTATCTTTTGCCTGCTAGCCATTGCCAAAATGAAGTACTTCAAGCCAAAGCCGTACCTGTAGCCGCGCTCGTGCATATCGCTATGCATTCCTGCATGCCTCATTCCCATGCCGCGCATGCCCATGCCATAGCCGCGCATTCCGCGGCCGTAGCCTCTGCCATATCCATATTCTTCGTTTTCGTTTTCAGAGTTCATGTTATCATCTTTTTCAGATATCTATTATAGATATATCTAATTCAGATATATAAGCCTTTCTGTGCACCTTGTCCTACGTTACATAAGAAGTGTGGATTTTTGACTGTCAAGTTTTGTCAAAAATTGATAGTACGACAATGACATATCCATAATCTTTATTTAAGTGTCGAAATTTGGAGAAAAATCATTTAAAACTTTACTGACAAAAAGCAAATTGGGTGTTACCATCGAAAAGAGAACAAAAGGGCAGGTTATTGAGACTAAAAATGGAGAGAGTTTAGAAGACTTGTTGAAAGAAAACAGTCCGGAGAAAATCAAAGCAATTCTAAACGACAAAAATACAATGTCAGAAATCCTCAAATTTGGATATGCTCTCATTGTTAAAGAGGCTCAAAAACAGCTGGATATGAAGATGAGAAAAAGGGAGCATAGCATTCCTAACGAAAGCTCAGTAAGAGAGGTATTAAAATACTTAGGCAATCTAGATGCGTTTGAAAGAGAATTTGGAATAAGCTTTGCGAATTTGATACGCGACTCTATCAACGGAAACGGCTATCCATACGATCTGCTAACATATGTAGTGCTAGTTGTCATTCAGGTGGCTTCACAAATGGAGAAAGAATGGTCGCAAGAAAACAAGAAAATAAAAAACCTAAATTTTGGCCCTGAAATCGTCAGGCTAGGCCTTAAGCTTTCTAATGCCAAAGACCACAATACAGTCAAACAGATTGGAGGCAGCGCCCTTGGAATAATAATCTATTCTGAAGCAATAAGGATAGACGGCGGCTCCGGAGGGGCTGTTCCTCAATTACACAAAGACAACCCTACAACGTTCATCTGACGCTTGTCACTTTTGTGAGTCTTTCTTGAAGAGAAACTTGTAGCACACGCCGCTTGCAAATTGGAAAAGGCCACCTAAGAGCAGAGGTAGTGGTAGAGAGATATCCATCAAATAGCCAGATGCTCCAGCGCTCAGTTGGGCTATCCTTGTAGCAGTTCCTTGTATGCTAGATGCTGTGCCGTAATCCTCATTGCTTATCCCTCTTATGTTAACGTTGGTCCTGCTCGGGCTTCCGAAACCCAATACTATAGATCTGACAAGGTAGAAAACTGCAGCCAAAATAAAGTAGGGCGAAAGAGCCACTGCCAACACGAGCACCGCACCAACGATTCTCGTTTCAGCCACAACATTTAGCAATCTGAACTTGTATGAGTATTTCATTGAAAGATAAAGCCCCAACGCTGTAAACAAATACACTGCTGTAAAAAGAAGGCCTATTCCAAAGCTGTTTGCATTGTATCTGAGTTTTAGCCAAAGTGGGAGCAAGGGAAGTATGAGCCCAGTCCCAGCTCCACCCAGAGCGTTTACGATTATTACCTTCTTCAAATATTGCCAGCTTTCCATCCTCATTATTCTGGTCGTTTTCTTTTTCTTGCCGACTTCATTAAGCTTTGAGAGGAGGAGCACCGAAACGCCCACGAGAATCGTAGATGTTGCAAACAAAAGTCTATAGGCAGAAAGCAGACCAAACAACCTACCCAGTTCTGAGACTGAGCTGAACATTATGCTCCCCCCAATGGCTGACACTGAAGCAACCAAACTTACTGATGAGAACTTCTTTACACGCTCGCGCTCGTCTCTGTAATTGTTGGCTATGAATGCACTCGAACCTGGAGAAAAGGAACCGCGCATGCCTCCGGCGCTGCCACTCAGACCTGCAAGAATCATGCCAATTACTATTAAAGGCACGCTAGCTGAAAACGCTATGATTGCCAAGCCCACAAAAGTTACTGTTTCACCTATTATCATCTCTGTCTTGAAGCCTTTCCGGTCACCAATGGCTCCATACAGCAGGGTAAGAAATATTGTGGAGAAGAGCACTAGAGCTGCCACAAGCCCTATTTTTACTAAACTTACGTGCAAGGCAGAAAGATACAGAGAAAAGGCCAAGCTGGAATATATCAAAGCTATGCTTCTTAGAGCTCTTGAATAAAGAAGGTACTTGAATGTTCTCTCTATTTCCTCAGTCAAGCAATCGCATGAATTTTCTCGTAAAAATAATATAAGATTAACCAGACTGCACCGAATGTAGGATAGGAAGAAGAAAGAAGAAAAGAAAACAAAAGCAGAAATATTAAGATGAAGGTAGACAATCCATAAGGTGGCGCTATGATAAGGATCGGTAGAAGGGTAAAAGGCATAATAGAAAGAGACAAAAAAGTTATTTTTACAACCACACGTAGCTTGTATCCTTTTGTCGCTGATAGGTTTGACGGCTATTACGCATATGACATAGAAGGAAACAAGTTCCTTGATTTCTCCACATTCATCTCCATCTACAACTTCGGCAGAGAGGGTCTGGAACTTGCAAGGCGGGCTATCAAGCTGCAGGTCGACAAACTTATGCATTCTGCCTTCCAGGATTTCTATGCAGAACTGCCAGTGGTCACCGCTGAGAAGCTTATAAGCCTGCTTCCAAACGGCTTTGGCAGAGTTTTCTTCTCCAACTCAGGCACAGAAGCCAACGAGGACGCAATAAAGCTTGCAAGGCTTTTTACCAAAAGGCCGTATTTGCTTGCATTTTACAACTCCTTCCACGGCCGCTCGCTCGGCTCGCTATCGATGACGTCTAGCAAAGTTGCACAGCGCGCACATCTTGGCCCCTTTGTGGGCTTTTACCATGCGTTTTATCCGAATCCTTACCGCTGCCCATTCCACTCCTCTAGCCCAGAAGAGTGCGCAGAGGAAAGTTTGGACTTCATAGAAAACTTCTTGTTCAGGAAGGTAGTATCTCCTGAGGAAATAGCGGGCATATTCGTAGAGCCGGTACAGGGCGAAGGCGGCTACATAGTGCCGCCCAAGGAGTTTATTATAGGCCTAAGAAAGCTGGCAGACGAGCACAATATTCTGCTTATTGATGACGAGATACAGGCCGGGCTTATGAGAACAGGCAAGTTTGTAGCAATGGACCATTTCGGCGTAAAGGCAGACATATACACATTTGCAAAGGCGCTTGGTGGAGGCCTGCCGCTAGGGGCTACAGTAGCAAAGAGGAGCCTTGGAGACACGCCCGAAGGCTCGCATGCTGGCACGTTCGGGGGCAATTTGCTAAGCATAGCTGCATCGAACGCGCTGCTTGATTACATAAAGAGGAACAGAGCAAAGCTTGAGCAGATGGCAGCAAGGAAAGGGTCTATGATACTTAAGAGGCTAAACGAAATGAGGGAAAGCTACGAGCTTGTGGGCGACGCTAGGGGGCTAGGCATGATGCTGGCAATAGAGCTAGTAAAGAGCAAAGAAAGCAAAGAGCCTGCTACAAAGGAGCGTGAGGCTGTGCTTAACAAGTGCTTCGAAAAGGGCTTGATTCTGCTCGGAAGCGGCGAGTCATCAATAAGGATAATACCTGCAATAACAATGCCTGAAGAGCTAATAAACAAAGGGCTAGACGTGCTCGAAGAAGCCATAAAGGAGGTTTCAAACAAAGGCGCTTAGGTCGAACTGCCTCTGCAAAGGCTTTGCTGCTTCTTGCTTTTTCTCTCTTTCTGCTTCGTTTTCCTCCTTAGGCAAGGTAACGCTACCAAACACCTGTTCTATCTCATCCTTTAGAAGCTGGAGCCTTTGCTTGGTATATACATCAATGTTATACTTCTCAGCAAGGCCTATAGCAACCCACAGATATTTCTCTATGCCTCCTTTGGAGATTGTAAGCAGGAGCTTGCCTCCGCACTTTGTGCATTTGCCAGTTAGAGGCACCCGCCTGTATTTTGCATTGCACACGGCGCAGCGGAACTGTTGCTTTGAGAATGAATGCAGATTGCCCATAAGATCTGGGATGAAATGGCTGAGTATAAGCCTCTTAGCTGCATCACGCTTGTCAATGGAATAGAGCATATCTATCAGCTTGAACTCGGCATCAATTTTTTCCTGCATTGATTTGAGAAGAACATACTTGCTTCTTTTCGGCGCGCTCACTATTGCGTTTATACTAGACTCGTGCGTAAAGCCCAAGCTAGCATAGGCCTGCTCTCCGCCAAGCCTTGACTCTACAATATCTAGCTTGACATCTCCCGGCATTGCCTGCGCATTGGTTTTTTCATAGAACTCAAGCGGATAGCTCGTTTCGAGCTCCATTGAATATACTTCATCATCAACCTCTTCTGGAAACACGTGCGTTGTAAGCAGAAGTGGTGCATCCATCGTTCCCCCGATGCTTGCAGGCAAGTATCGCCTTGAGAAGTTGAGAAGGGCGTCGAGCAGAAGCATAGTAGTGTCTTCGTCGCCGTCTGTGTTCCTCCTTCTTGCTGAAATTGTATAAGGATGTGCAAACCCTACGTTGGCTTCTGTTATGCCCACTACTCTATTGAGCACTGCGCAAGAAGTGTGCGGCGAAAGCGTTATTACCAAATGCCCTATAAGATCTTCGGGCGCATGTATGTTGTAGAACCTTGGCAGGCCGTAGTACCTTTCTAGCAGGTCGTCTACAAACTGTGCGACTTTGACAAAGTACTCTGCACCCCTTCTGTTGAGTATTACGTCCTGGTGCCTAAGCTCTACCAGCTGCTCCTCGCTAGTAAGCGCATTGCCTAGATAATCCTTGTCATAGCCCAGCTCCCTAAGCTTTTCCACGCTCACATGCATCTCTTTAGGATAGAAATGGGTTATCGGAGCGTCGGTAGCATCAAACCTTATGGTTCCGTCTTTGAATACATACACGTCATGCATTGCGCGGAGTATGCCTTTCTCTATCGACTCTGCAATCTTGTCCTTGTTAATAAGCCCCTTTACCCCTTTAACGAGCTTTGGGACTTGGCTAAGCCCTAGCCTCTTCAAAGCACCTGATAGCATCTTGCTTATGTCTATATCTATCTCTCCATAGGTCTTGCCTGCTTCGTCTGGCTCAACATATGTAGGCACGCCGCAATCGTAGCAGAAAGGAGTGCCAACTATTCTTTTGCAGACTGGGCACTTGTATCTTGCGATCTCAACCGTTATTTCCTGCTTTGTGAAGCCTTCAGCCTGCTTTGCAGAAGCCACAACTACATTCCTGTCCCTTCCTCCGAAGCTGCTTATCGGAAACAGGGCGTTTGGCGCGGGCTTCATCAACCTTTCCCTTGCTTTCTCAGGCCTTCCTATCCTTGCGCCAATGAAGGTTGACCTTTTAGGGAGTTTGACAGGAGAAACGGCATTAACGGCATCAAGCGCACTGCTTGCTTTCTCTATAGCATCCAGCAATCTTTGAAGCTTACTGGTAACATGCATCTCGTCATCGACGAAGCCTAGGGAAATAAGCAGGCTTTTGGCATAGCCCCCTTCTATTACCATCTTTCCTTCGCGGATCCTGTGCGGCACAGCCAAAAGCTCAAGTACAGATTTAACATCCTTATTGTATTCAAGGGCAAGGCTCTCTATGCTGTCAAGCCTTTCATTTGGCAGTTGGCTTGAGATCGCGTTGGCGAGCAGAGAAAGCTCAGCAAGAGTAATCGCCTGAAATTCAAACAAGAACCTTGGATGCATCGGCACTCCATACTTCATAGAATAGGAAAGCGCAGTGTCAAAGTCCATATCCCGAATTTCATTGTAGCTGAGTTCTATTCCTTTAGACCTTAACTCTGCCTGCCAAAATTCTTCCACGTAGCTGCTAGGCTGCAACTGCGTGTTCGTTTTTCTAAAGTCCCCAAAGGTAATCAGAATGTCGCCAACGTAGAGAATTTCATCAACGTTGTCCTTCAGGGCATAAGCCTCTTCGGCAGAGTTTATTCTTAATGCATCGCCATTTTTGAGCCTTACAAACGGCCCTTCGATGGAATCTACAGGCATTGCTACACAGCCTTTTCCAGGCAGCTCCACTTTAAGCTGTGTACCAATTGCGATGAACTCATCAAGCAGCACCATGGAAGCAGGGCTAAACCCTTTAGCGGCTATGCCTGTGAGCCTGCTTCTGCCATATCTGAGCCTAAACCCTCCAACATGCCTTGGATAAGCAAGAATAGGCCTGCCTGCTACAAGCTCCTCCAAAAAGCCTTCATAAACGTCAGTTACCTCCTGCTGCACTGTTGGTTTCTCAACCTTTATCACATTGTTAAGCCAGCTCCAATCTAGGCCTACTTTTTTGGTTTCTCTGAGAACGCTCTTTGCCTTCTGTATTATGCTGCTCACAACCAGTGGCACGCCGCTCCTTATTCTATTTTCTAGCTGGACTGTGCGGCCATCTGCCCTTCTGCGCTGTATGTTCGTGTGCACACTTACTTCCAGCTTTTCGCTCGCTATGCCATCTATGCAAACTCCGCAATTTTCCAATACAACATGCATCTCGTCCTCGCTTGGCATGTATTGAAGCCTTGCAATTTCTGAGTTGTAGAGGGTAATTTCTTCAATATACCTGCCTATCTCTTCTTGAGTCGCCTTGTAGGAGCTTATGCCGAAAAACTTCCTTGCATAATCTGCCAGCGCTACTGAAAGGGCTACAGAAGTGCCGCCTGCGCTCCTTATAGGCCCTGCATATACTAAAGCGATATAATCAGAATTATCCGGGTTCTTGTAATAGGCAATATCCTGTATGCCTTCTGTAGGCGCCACCAAAATTCCTTCAGTTAGTATTGCCACGCCAGTCCTCACTGCCAGCAGGATTCTTTTTATTTTGTCGTAAGAATCGAATTTCTCGTTTGTACAAATCTCCTTCACCATTTCAAACGCAAGTTCGCTTCTGCTTCTGCCATCCATTTTTGACTTTATGAGGTCAGCCAAGCCGCTTACACCGATAAGCCCTTCTACCCTGTCTGCAATACCGGGCGCAGGTACAATCTCAACATCATTGCTTGCATCTAACCCCTTCGCCCTTGCTTCTTTCGCCAGTTTGTAAGCTTTGTCAAATTCCTTATCAAGCATCGAAAAGTATTCTTGAATCATATAACCAGCCTGTTGAAATCGATCACATTCAGATTTCTGGACTTGGCTTCATATACGGGCAAGATCGCAGGGGTAGGTATGTGTCCTTGCTTTATTTGATAAGCAGTCCTGGCCTGCCAAGTGCCGCCATTTAGCACAAGCGTACCGTGATAGTCTATAGCGCCGTTTTTATGTATGTGCCCCATAGCCAGTATGTCTGGTATTCTGTCTATTACTAGGTCATCGTCCTTACCTGGCACTATCGGGTTGGTGCCGTAGATTGGGGAAAGGTGCCTTCTCCTCAGCAGCTCGACCATGGCTTCTTCAGGTCTGCTATAGCTGCAGCCTCGAACGCTGCTTATTATGGAATCTAGCGAGGCGCCATGGTATGCAAGCACGAGCAAGTCTTGAAGCTCCAGCCATGCCGGGTTTGTTACCAAATGGACGTTACCGGTATTGTACTTTGCAAGCTCTCTATCTAGCTCCGGCTGCGGCTCTGCCCTCCTAACTCCATCATGGTTGCCTGGCAACACAAATACTTCTATGCCATCAGGTATTTGTTTGATGAGCTCGAAAAACATAGCGTATTGGGCGTATATGTCGCTCACAAGCAGTTCCTTTTCTTGACCTGGATAAACACCAACTCCGTCTACCAAGTCGCCCGTTATCACTACATAGCTAACCTTCTCTGCAAGCTCTTTCATGTAGTCTAGCCTATGATTTAGCCACTCTAGCATTTTGTTAAATTGCTTTTCCAAGAATAGCTTATGACCTACATGCGTATCGGTAATAAAAGCTACTGCAAAATCTTCCTTGCTTTGCTTCCTAGTCCTTATAGGTATGTCTGGCCATGAAAAATAGTTTGCAATAAGAAGCCCTTTCGAAACCTTGCCTTTTACAAGAACCACATCATCTTTTGTTATTTTTGCTGCCTGCTCAAAAACTAGCCTTTGATCCGGCCTAGTCTCTCTGACGTTTTCTTGTGGCTTGGCAAACAATACATTTACCGAGCCAGTAGTGTCTTCTAATGTAATTAGTATGTGGCCGTTCTTTGTGAACCTCCTTTCATACACCATGCCTATTACACTCACTTCCCTTCCGGCCACAAATCCTTCAAGGTTGGCTATGTCTGTTGTGCCATAGCTGCGGCTTTCAGTCATTATGCGCTTGAGCTTTTCAAAACGATTGTTAAAGTAGTTTATGAAAGAGTTGGAGGAGGATTCGGAGTATTCTATCCTTGCGTTAGCATATTTGTATGTCTTTTGCTTTTCAGCATGCACCGCTTCAGATTTTATAGGCGCGACGGGTTTTGGTATTTTGGGCTCTGTTGCTTGTTTTATTATCTCCACAAGCGTCTGCTTATCCAGCACCTTGAGTCCCTGCCTGTCAGAGAAATAACTTTCGATAAGCTTTGAAAGGTAAAAAACGTCAATATTGCGTATTTCTGAATCAGTTATGTCTGCGCCCACTAGCACTTTGCCTTGTAATAGCCTAGAAAGTTCTGCAACACTCCCCATACAACCAATTTTTTGCTTTTGGTTAATATAAAAATATTCTTGCGTTTACATTTACACAGCTACGCACATCTTTGCGAAATCTCGCAAGGCAAAAGGCTATAAGGCTTTTGAGAGAAATAGCAATTATGCCACTCAAACTGCAAAGCGCAATGGAGTACCTCATGACTTATGGCTGGGCAATTCTCATTATAGCTGTTGCTCTTGGAGCCCTTTATGGGCTTGGTGTATTTAGCCCAGGAAGGTTCCTTGGCTCTCAATGCCTACTGCCTGCTGGATTTTCTTGTCCCTCTCTATCTATGAGCTCAAACGGCCTTCTAACTATAAACCTACTCCAAGCCACTGATGCCCCTATAAACATAACCGCATATGGTTGCAATACAAACTCCACTATTATAAACATGCAAACTCCGTATAATCCTCCCTCAAATCAAATAACACTACAAATAGGTGCTAATTACACATTCACCGTTCAATGCTATTCTGGGGCTTCGCCATTCTCTGGCAGCCCAGGGACCGACTTCAACGGCTACCTTATTATAAACTATACAAACCTCATAACGGGCTTTCCGCAAACAATTACTGGCAAACTGTTCGTAAGAATAGCATAGCTATTCGCACTTTGTATAGCCGCAGTTCTTGCATATGTAGCAGCCATTTTCATATACTAGCGTCTTTTCCCCACAAACAGGGCACACTGATGGCTCTATCTCTTCTGCTTGGCCTGCCTCTGCCTTTGTATTAACATTTTCCTTTCCTTCCCCGCTCTTTACTCCCTCTTCTGAAGATACCTGCAATTGATGCCCTAATGCGCTACTATCCTCTGCTTTTGTCGCTTCTTTCAGAGATCCTGTTGCAAACGTTGCTGCACCGATTGCTATTTCTATCGCCTTTGCAATAGCATCAGGCACACTATAAAGCTTAAGCCCTTTATACCAAGTTATAGAATCATTGGCTCTTATGCCCTTGAGGCTCTTAAGCACGTTGTCTATGCTGCCTCCAGCCTGCAAATACCTGCTTATAAGCCTGCCTATCGCTTCACAGTAGCTCTTTTCCTGGCTTCCGCCACGCCCCATGTTGGCGAATACCTCTTTCACGTTGCCTCCTTCGTCAAAATTGACTGTGACATAAAGAGAGCCCTGAGGCAAAACCATCTTTACAGTCTTACCTACCATTGTCTCAGGCCTTTCCCATGTCTGAGTCTTTGATTGTTGTTCTTCTTTTTTGCTGGATTCAAGGCTAAGAATATCTTCCCTAGAGCCTTCTCTATACACGGTTATGCTTTTGCAGCCGGTCTTCCATGCTAGCATGTATATTTCTCCTACCGCCTCTTCAGATATGTCTCTAGGAAGGTTGACTGTTGATGAGATGCCGCTATCTACGTGCTTCTGTATAGTAGCTTGAAGCTTTACCCTAAAGGCAGGTTCTATTTTATAAGCAGGAACAAAATAATCAGGAAGCTCTTCCTCGCTTTCTATTCCGGCAAAAGCCATGTATTGCTTTACTAAAGGATGATACACTTTGAATTCCCCTTTGCTCAAAGATTCAGACCTTCTGGTGTAGGAAAATGCGAAGATGGGTTCTATGCCGCTACTTGTACCTGCAAGCACAGACCCGCTTCCAACAGGCGGCACTGTCAATATTGCCACATTTCTGAGCCCGTACTCTGCTATCTTCTTCTTTAGCTCATCATTAAGCCTCTGCACAAAAGGCCTTGAAAGGTGCTTATCTTTGTCGAATAGAGGGAAAGGCCCTTTCTCCTTTGCAAGCTCTGTGCTCTGGTCATAAGCCCAGTTTTTAATCTTTTCAAACAGCTCGTCAGCAAACTTTAGCGCTTCTTCGGAGTCGTACTTTATTCTAAGCTTTGCAAACATGTCGGCCAAGCCAGTAAAGCCTAGCCCTATCCTTCTGGTGTTCTTTGCTGCTTCTGCTTGGGCCTTGAGTGGGTGCAAAGGTTCGTTGTAATCAAGCACATCGTCCAAGAACCTAACGCCGATACGTACTGTTTTCTCTAAAGCTTCCCAATCAACACTTGCTTTTTCAGTAAAAGGATCTTTAACAAAAACAGAAAGATTGATGTTGCCAAGGTCGCAAGCTCCGTAGTTTTGTAAAGGTTGCTCTGCGCAAGGGTTTGTTGTGACGATCTCCATTCCGTTATATTCGCTAGGGGACTCTCTCTTCATCGTGTCCCAGAACATTATGCCTGGCTCTGCCCATTTCCAAGCAGAATGGATGAGCTCATTCCATATCGCCCTTGCCTTCACCTTCTTTTCTACCCTTCCTATAACATTGTTTTCATACCACAGCGTGAAATCCTCGTCGTTTTCCACCGCCTTCATGAATTCGTCAGTAACGCGCACGCTGATGTTGGCGTATCTCACCTTTTCAAGGTTCTGCTTTACGTGTATGAAATCAAAAATGTCTGGATGGTCGACCCTAATTGTTATCATCAAGGCGCCGCGCCTTCCTGCTTGGCCTATTGTGTGGGTTGTTTCACTCAGGAGCTCCATGAAGGATACAGAACCTGTGGAGAAGAGAGCTGCGTTGTGCACAGGCGTGCCTTTTGGCCTGAGAATGCTTATGTCTGTGCCTACGCCGCCACCATAGGAATAGGTTCTCGCTGCCTCTTTGCACCAGTCGAATATGCCTTCGATAGAGTCCTCTTTTATTGCAATTACATAGCAGTTAATTAGCGTTGCTCTTCGCTTTTGCTGGCCAGCACCAAACATTATTCTGCCGCCTGGCACAAACCTGAAATCGGTAAGAAGCCAAAGAAAATCATTGTATGCCTTCTCTCTTGCTTCTTGATTGGCTTCCACCCCAGAAATAGCTTTGGCGATTCTTTCCCACATCTCTACTGGCGTCTTTTCAAGAGCATTGCCTTGCTCGTCTTTAAGTGCGTATTTCTCAAAAAATACTCTAGCTCTTATTTCATCCCCGCCAAAGAAGTCGAGAGTTTCCTGAGGGATAGATTTAGGGCCTGGCTCTCTATTTACTGCCTCGGCAAAAGCATCTTGCTCTTCATCAGCAGCCATAAAAATCGCCTATTGGTAAGCTCAGTAAAATCTTATTTAAGTTATTGATCAGCTTTGCAAAAGGCACTACAAGACCTTTGCCTTTTCTACACTAGCTTACTGTGACAGTCGCGCTGCCAGAGGTGTTGTAGGCATAGTTGCTACAAACATTGTTTGGACAGAGATAATACTTTATAGTAAAGGCAGGATAGACCTGTGTGCCTGGGCTAAACCTCAATCCAGGCATTATGACATTGCAAGTAACCAATGCGGTGTTTATTGCGTTTACAGGCAGGCAATTGCCGGTGTAGTTAGATGAGGCGAGCGTAGGTTTAAATATTATCGAGTTAGCAGGAAAACTCATCTTCGTGCCTAGCTGGTTTGTAAATTGAACCACCGCAAAGGAACCAATCGAATTGGAAGAAAGATAGGCAGCTATGCAGGGAAGCTCAGGAGAGATATAGCAAGAAGAAGGAGCGTAAGTGCTTACACCTTTAGACGATACGAAAACGAAGACTATACTTATAAACAAGGCGATGATTATAAATGCCCAACCGTATACAGTGAGAAACTCCAAAGCAGACTGGGCTTGCATATACCTACTCTATAACTTATCTTTATAAATTACCTTATATCTTTTTCTGCCTAAATCTTACTGGGATAGGAATTGATAGGAATACTGTTCAATGAGAAGGATGTTGCCTCGAAAAACATTGCAGAGTACATAATTAAGCAGTACGGGTTTGAAGAAAGGCAAGACGGCGCGTTCATATCTGGAAACATAAAAGTGGTAAAAAGTGAAAAAGACCTAATATACGCAGACTTCGTAGACAATTTAGGACTAGAAATTGCCTATATGCTAAGCAAACATGTGAGCGCCGCTGGCATAAGCTCTATAACCACTCATGCAACTGGTAATTGGAATGGAGAAGCAAAATTAGGAGGTAAACCTTATGAGTTATCAATAGCCGCGCCTGTTGAAATGCTTTCTATCCTTAGAAGCGCGGCAAATACACGCCTTAGCGAAATGGGCTTGCAAATAACCTATGAAGCCACACACCACGGTCCTTTACTCAAAACGCCTTCTCTGTTTGTAGAAATAGGGGGTAATGAGCAGGCAGTCGGTAATAAAGAATATGCCGCATTGCTCGGCGACGCCCTAATGAGAGAGATTGATATGGAAAAGGAGTATGGCAGGGTTGTCATAGGTATAGGTGGCACCCACTATCCAGACAGGTTCTCAAAGCTCGCGAAGGAAAGAGGATTCGCCTTTGCGCACATAATGCCAAGATACGCTTTGGAAAGCGAAGGAAGCAACTTGTTTATGCTTGAGCAGGCTGCTGAGAGAAGCAGGCTTAAGCCAGAAGCAGGGCTCATCGATTGGCATTCATTCAACTCTACCGAAAGGCAAAAAATACTTAAAAAGCTAGAAGACATAGGGTTAGATTACATAAGTACACAAAATTTGTAGTTGGTAGCATGCGAAACTTGCTATGGCTCCCTCTGCTTTTTATACTAACAGCAAGTATTGCAAATGCAGAGTACTGGTTTCAATCCGGAGCAAGGGCTGGAAATAGCGCTGCTTGGAATAATGGAGCAATGGTAAGCATACAAACCATAGAGCCACAACATCCGGTAAGCGGATCTATGGCTTTCTGGGTTGGAGAAAATCTTGACAACGGCGCCTTCTTGCAGATAGGGTATACAATAGAAAACCAAACTGGTGAATATCCTAACAACTGCACAACTGCCGGGTGCTCAGGGCACGTTTACCTCACCGCAGGCAATGCTACTTGGTTTTACGAATACTTCCTTCCTGGAAAGAACTCATCATTTCTAGGAGAACTTGGACCTGACGGAGCTGCTGGCCCCAACGGCACATTTCACACATATGGCTTTTATTCGCTTGGAAACACCTGGTATTTCTTGTTTGACGGAAAAGTAATAGGCAAAGTGGATCTTGGAACTGATAGCTCAGGGCCTAACCCGCCAGTTGCGATAGCAGAGCTTGCCAATAGTAGCGGCTATGAAAGCTATATGAAGCCTGTAATATTTGCAAACCTCTCCGCTTACAAATATGACCAATTCTTGCCTGTCGAAAACGCATACGCTGTGGTTTCTTACGGCTATGGCAGCAAAACAAACATACCAAACACATATGGTGTTGAAGAACTTGACAACCGCGTTAATTTTTTTGAAGTTGGAAGTGGTTTGCCAACTTCTACAAATGGCACCGAACTTTGGCATCTAGGGTATTGGCTAAAAATATCTGCACCAATTAGGAATCTAAGCAGCAGCATAGAATATGCCGCGTATTCTCAGATTCCCATAAGTGTGCCCAAAATAATACAAATCAATAGCACAGCTAGGCTAGTTTTCAGCAATTGGATAGGATATGGAGTAGGGTCTTACTCGGGCACATCGAATTATAGCATCGTGACAATGTACAGCAACATAACAGAACGGGCAGTGTACACGCTCGAATATTTTGTAAATGTATCATCTAGCTTTCCAACTTATGGCACTGGCTGGTATGCTGCAAACGCTACTGCAAAATACGGAGTTGAGAAAAGCATTATATACATTACAAACCAGTCGAGGTTTGTGTTTTCTTCATGGAGCAATGGCAATCTCCAACCTAACGGAACAGTCAAAGTTACCTCGCCTCTTAAGCTTATAGGAGCCTACAGTCAGCAGTTCTTGGTAGAGGTAAGCTCGCAGTACGGGAACACAACAGGTAGCGGTTGGGTGAACGCAGGCAAAAAGGACATAATAAGCGTAACAAGCCCGTTCAAAAACATCTCAAACACTGAAAGGCTGGCTTTCAGCGAATGGAGCAACGGCTCTGCCGAACCAAAATTAGAAGTAAATGTAACAAAACCCATTACACTAACCGCACTTTATGTTTATCAATTCAAGCACGTCATCCATGCGGAAAATGCTTACAATATGACTGTTTTTCCAAAGTGGTACTTAATCAATGGCGAGCAATACAACAGCACTCCCTTCCTAGAAAACGGTACATACGAAATAACCGGAGCCTATTTTGCTGGCGTATTGATTAATGTCAGCAAGACTTTCTCAGCATTGGGCCCTAATAACATAACACTAACTCTGCCCATCTACAATGTTTTGTTAGAAGCACACGACCTTTTCGGCATGCCAGTAAACACGTCGATAACGATTACATTTCCAAATGGAACTACTGTGCAAGAATATACTGGCGCTTCTGGAAGCATCGCGTTCTACAACGTACCATACGGCCGCGTTGAAGGACGTGCAAATTATCTTACCCCTGTAAGCTTCGCAGCTTCGGACGGCAAGCCAGTAACAATAACTCTAGTTTCTCCGGCAAACTTAGCTGTGATAATAGTAATAAGCCTTATAACTATTCTATTCTTAATTTGGATTAGAAAGGAAAAGAAGCTGGTGGCAAAATGAAGGTTGCTATAATAATACCTTGCAACGATTTTAAAGATGAAACGCTTTCTCAGGCAAAGCTGTTGCTGAAGAAAAAGGACATAGACTTCGCTATATTGAGCTTCAGGTTTGATAAATGCAAAGGCTATCATGGTGCAATAGAATCGCCTGATGGTCGAGCAGACGAGTTCGAGCCTGAATTTTTTGATGGCATATTACTTGTAGATGGACCAGGCATAGATGCTGAAAGGCTTTTTGAAAACAGGCCGTTGCTAGATAGGATAAAACTTGCTTATGAGGGCAAAAGGCCAATAGCGGCTGTCGGAAATGCAATAAAGATACTAGCAAAGGCGAACATAGTAAAAGGGGTAAAGCTTGCAAAAGTCGAAGATGAAGAGACTAAGAGGCTGGTAGGGCTTTACCAAGGAGCTATTTCAAACCTTGACTTTTCTTCTAGCAAAGGCATAGTAACTGCTTCTGACAGCTCGAAAATGCAAGACCTGATTGCCTCTTTTGAGGAAATGCTGAGGAGCAGGCCAACCGCTCCAAGGCCACTATAGCTTTGCCCTTAGAAATATTTTCTTTTCGGCTCCGCATTCGCATTTACATACCAAATAACCAGGGTTGCCACTAACCTTTCTTACACTGCAATTTATCCCTGGAATTAGGAAGTTGTTACATTTTTTGCAGATCTTTTGTTTAAGCTCCTTTGGGATTTTAACACGATAGTGAGCGCTAATTTCCCTAGCCAGCTTCACATAACGTTTTTCAAGCATCCTGCTATACTCAGTGTTTTCCCTCGCTTTCTCTTCTGCAAGCTCGAGAAGCCTTTTTATACGCTCAAACGCGATTTCTTTTACTACCTTGTTCTCCACAAAAAGAATTATGCTAGCAGATTTATTATGCTATAAGCCTCAGCCAGGCATTGTATAGTTGTTGTGTACCCAGCTTGGCTTAGGCGTGTGCTGTGGCAAAGTACCTGTAAAGTTCTCAAGCTCATATATAACCACTGGGTATGTGCCGTTTATGTAGTTTATGCCTGTAAAGTTGCTCGGGTAAACAAGCTTGAACCCAGGAAGCTTTCCTAGATAGAAGCCACGGTAGTAGTTTGATTGGTAAAATTCAGAAGGTGCAGATACTGTGCCATTGGCGTTTGGCAGATAAAGCAGCATGAAAGATATGTATGGAATGCCTGAGATGGTTAAACTACCTTGATAAAACTGTGAAGTAGGCACAAGCACCGCGTTTGATCTAGTCCCGTTCGGATAATACAGGTATGTGTAACGCGTGAAGTTTGAAGGCACGCAGTAGGTTATGTTTGTTAGCGTATCTCCTACTAGCACTATTCCCTTGAGCAAAGTTTCATTGCCGAGAGATTTTATTGGCGCACAGAAAGAGCTTAGAGAGGTCGTTTGCAAAGGAAGCAGCAATATTGCTGGATCGTGCTTTATTTCACATTGAGAAGTGCCTAGCACATATGGCTGGTTTGTGCCATTTGCAGCTGCCTTGGCGAATGCCATGCTGGTCTGGTTTATATGAATGCAGGCAAGAAAATCGAGCGCACCCCACTTCTGTGTAAGGGCGTTATCAAATAGAACGTATTTAGCCTGAACTGAGTCTGAGAAGTTTGCAAGATTTGCAGGGCCGTAGCCATCCTGAGGCCCGAGGACATACCTTGCCGCTGTGGCGTAGTCCAATGTCGGTACTGCGTTATCTCCTCTCAATACAGCATTGCTGTTGCCAAACCAGTTTATCCAGTCCCCGTAATCCCACCAAGAAAGTATGCGAGGCCCATAAGGACCCACATTCTGCCTCATCCATGCAGTAGCGTTAAGCCAGTAGTTTGGAACTAGATTGCAGAACATATCGTAGCCTATTGAATTTACGTGCGGAGGAGTAGCCATTGCGGTGCAGTTGCCCCTCTCCGCGTAGCCACTAAATATGTTTACAAAGGTTGGCACCGCCTCTGCGAGCATCACCAAAACAAGGAAGATGACAAATGCTGTAAAGTATTTGTTGGAGAAATCGAGCGCTATTCCTCTTTTCTTCATTAACATAAGAACTTCGCCCACTATTATGCCAAGCATAATCGTATACGCAACTCCGAAATGAGGCAAGTACTTCACTTCTATCATTGCCGCATATGCCAGTGGCAAAGTTGCTGCTAAGAAGAGCAGGCTTACCCTAGAATCGCGGTAGACTATTGACAGAATAGATACAATTGTGAAGAGAATTAGCACAAACCAGACGATGGCGTTTATTCCTATTATTCCAAAGCCACCTGCTGCGAAATCATAGCCGAATCCAGTTGGCGCAAATTCTTGCACCGTCATGAAAAGAGGAGAAGAAGGTGAAGTGAAGTGCTTGCTTAACGCAAGGTAAGAAGTTAGCGCCTTGTGGACTGGCGTAGCAAAGGCAAAAACTAAGACAAGGAAGGAAAGCAGCACCAGAACGGAGTACCTGGCAAACTGCTTTTCGTACTTTCTAAGCCCTCCCTTAACATATGCTGCAACAACTCCTGCTATTCCTATAACTGAGGCGATTGAAATCGCATAGACGAGCGAAGTCCTTTTCTCCAGCTTTGGCGTCGCATACCTCACGATCAAATCAGCTATTGCAACTATTATCAAGGCGTACAGCGCAAAACCCAATGTTATCGGCACGCCAAAAATGTTTGGTATTCTTTCCTCAAGGGTAGCCCTGTATGGTTGGTAGAGTGCTAGGAAAATGGCAATTACTGCAAGCACGGTCGCATTCATTTTGTAGAAGTCTTTTGAAATCTTGCCATGCCTGATCAAATCAACAATACCTTGAAGCAGTATGTACAGAGCCAGAACACCTGCGTCAACGGTGTAGTAGTGGGCACCCAAGAAAGTTGATGCAAAGGCTATGCCAGCCAAAACAGCAAACCTAAGATCCTCGGGGTTGTTAACAGCAAGCGCATAGGCTACATAAAAGAAGAACAAGGTAAAAATGCCCCATGGTTCTAGAAGCTGCTCTCCAGCAATAAACGTGGTCACTATGACGGGCATTGATGCTACAAGGACGCTGCCGAATATTGCTGGAATCTTGCCGTATTCATGGTATAGGAACATGAAAACTACAAACACGAGCATTGCCGCCACTATTGGCGGATAGAAGCTGCTCACATAGCTAAGCAATGCGGTGCTTACGGAAGTCGCCGATGCTTTGGCAGTATTTGCTAGTTGGTACCAAAACGCTTCTAAGTAGGGCACTATCGGCTGTATTCTGTGCGGAGAGCCAGCAGTAAGTACAGGCCATGCAGAAAAATCATGCAAATATTGATAGCCAAACACCAAAATAGACTCTGTGCTCAGCATGTCAAAGTAAGGATCGAACTCAAAGAATTTCGGCGCAATGCCTATGTTAATTATCCTCGTAAAGAAGGTGAAGAGAACAAGAACTAAAACAAAAGTCCATAGCAGAGTGTTGTTTTCCCTTGCCTTCTCCGGCTTTCCTTCTAGCAGCAGCCTTTCCTCCTTTTCATGCCTTGCGAGAAGCTCTTCCTCCTCCTTTTTGTGCAGCTCTTCTATTTTTGTCCTTTCTTCAATGCCCGCATCTTTAAGCCGTTCAAGTTCCTCCCTGTGCTTTCTTCTCAGCATTTCTTCCTCTTCCTCGTGCTCTCTGATTAGCTTCTCATCTATGCCCAGCGCCCTGATCCTGTTCCTCAATTCATAAATTGTTTCTTTCCTTTCTTCACGCAACTTGCTTTCGGGTTTAGGAAGCTTGAGCAAACCTTGCAGCCAAATAAGAGCAAGTCCCACTATTGAAAGCAAAGCTACGTTAACTTCGTACAACCCTGCTGAGAAGGTGAAAGCATGAATATAATCCATGAAATAGGATTCAAACCATGTAAGAACGGGTGGGAAAATTAGACCGAAAATAAAGCCGATCATGGTTATCTCAAACAGATGCAGTTTGGTTTTTGCAAGAAGAGCGTAAGCTAGCAGAAAGCCGGGAACGATTATACTCAGGAATGCCACTGAGAACGCATAAAGAATTGACATAAGCTAACCTAAGTATGTATGTTTAAAAATAAAAAGAATATAAAGATTGTTTTATGGCAAAACAAAAGGTAAGCATAGTAGGGGCGGGCACGGCTGGAGCCATACTTGCCAAAAACCTTGCCAAATTGGGAATACACGCAGTTGTTTATGATAGAAAATACAAGCCTGGAAGCCCGCAGATGGCAAGCGGAATACTCTCAATAAGAGGTCTTGAAAGTCTGAAAATAAATTACAAAAAAGCAGTAACAAACACGTTATACGGCGCTAGGGTCCATGCTGGCAAATCGATTTTAAAAATCCTTTCGGAAAAACCGCAGGCACATGTTGTAGACAGGCAAGCGCTTAATGAGATTTGCATAGAGGAAGCAAAAGAAGCAGGCGCAGAGTTTGTACTTGGTAAGCAGATAGGCTCGAATGAGCTAAACGAGCTAAGCAGAGAGAGCATAGTCGTTGGCGCTGATGGGGCTGTGTCTACTGTTGCAAAGCATTTCGGCCTTTCTGGTAAGACCACATATATTTTAACTTATAGGGCAGAATATGAGTGGCCGAATGAGGAAAAATCAGTAGACATATTTTTTGATAACCGCGTATCGCCAGGCTTTTTCTCATGGATAGCACCAGTATCTAAGGATGTAATAGAGCTTGCTACAGGCATCGATGCTAGGTTCGGAAATGCCAAGTTTGCGTTTGAAAAATTTGTAAAAGCCTATGCCTTAGACATCGCTAAAAAGAAGCCAATAAGGGCATACGCAAGCATCATACCCTTGATATCCAAAAAAAGAATAGTGGATGAGAGGCGTGGGGTATTGCTAGTAGGGGATGCTGCAGGCCAAGTAAAGGCGAGTACCGGCGGAGGAGTAATACTTGGAGGAAACGCTGCAATCATCGCTGCGTGGGCAATAAAGGAAAACTTGGAAAGAAATGCACCTCTAAATAGCTATGAAAAGGCCTTCTATAAGAAATTTGGAGTTGACTTGCTACTGCATAGGCTTGTCCATCGCGTCTATTCCTCTCTTGATACGAAAGGTATGGAAATTGCGATAAACATAATGAACGCAGTAGGTATTGGAGAGTTTCTCAGCAAGCACGGAGACATGGACAGCCCGAGCCTGATTATTAAAAGATTTTTACACATGAGCCGCTAAAGTGCATGGGGAGATTGATTTATATTTTTAATATCTAATTACTTTCTGATAGAATGGTTGCTGATGCAAACGTCAACATAAGCTTTTTGGATGTTGCATGCCTTTTGCGCATAACTCCTGACACCACCCTTGAGAAGTTTGGAAGCCTAATAAATGCGAGTGTTTTCGACGCCGCAAATCTTGCAGGGACTCTTAAGCAGAAGGGACTTGTAGACTTTTCCTCAGGGTTCCCTGGACCTACCGCCATGCAACTTACCGACTCTGCAAAAGCGCTGATTAACGAACTTGATGCAAAGGCGGGAGAGCCCCTTGATAGCCTTGATGAAGAGATACTATTTCAGCTATCTGGAGGAAAGCGCATACCTTCAGAGTTGCAGACCGCATTAAATATAGTACCTAGAGACCTCGCCTTTAGGCTCTATAAGCTCTACAAGCAGAACTTGCTAAATTATGAGCTTAAAAATGGCAACGTGGAATTGCTACTGACGGAGCAAGGATTTCTCAGGGCGAAGGAAAAGGCAAAGGCACAGCAGACAGCACAACAAGCTCAACCTCAGGCTCAAGCGCAAGCAGAAGGCGGCTTAGGACAAGAGGTGCAGAATGAAATTGAAATTCAACAGGCACTTGGGATGAAGAAAAGCAATAGCAAGAAAGGAATCATAGGTCTTGTGATTCTAATCGTCATCTTAATAATAGTTCTCCTTGCAGTATTGGCCGCTAAGCACATAATATAGGTGTGATTTATGCTCTTAGAATATTTCAAAGCAAAGGCGTTACTTGATAAATTTGGGATAAAGAGCGTTGACGCCAAGTATGTAAAAACGCCAGACGAGGCAATAGCCTTTGCCAACGGAGACGCGATTGTCTTGAAAGCGCTTTCTGACAAAGCCATACATAAGTCAAAGGCTGGCTTGGTGATGCTGAACTTGGATTCTGAAAAGGCTATAAGAGAAGCTTTCAGCAGGCTTTCCGAAAATGCGAAGCCCTATGCGCCTTACAAAATACTTGCACAGAAAATGAGCAGTGGCGGAGTCGAGGCAATACTGGGCGGCAACACAGATGAGCAATTTGGAAAGGTAGTTCTCATAGGGCTTGGCGGCGTATACGTAGAAGTATTCAAAGACACAGCTCTGAGGCTTTGCCCTCTTACCCGCTATGATGCAATAGAAATGATAAATCAACTGAAAGCAAAAGACATAATTACACACAACGGCAAAGCTACAAGCATGCTAGTAAATCTGCTAATGAAATTTTCCAAACTTTTCGAAAAAAGCAACGTAAAAGAGGTAGACCTTAATCCTGTGTTTATAAGAGAAAACGACTATGAGGTCGTGGACATTAGGATGATAATATGAACAACCTTAAGTTCATGTTAAAGCCTAAAAGCGTAGCTATTATCGGTGCATCTAGAGTACCGGGCAAGGCAGGAAGAGTCATACTTGAAAATTACATAAACACCGGCTATTCTGGCAAGCTTTACCCTGTCAATCCTAACGCAGAGAATCTGCTTGGCTTGAAAGCATATGCACATGTTAGCGAGATAAAAGGCAACATAGACCTTGCAGTTATAGCCGTGCCCGCACCCGTAGTGCCGGAAGTACTTGAGGAATGCGGCAAAAAGAAGGTCAAAAGCGCGGTAGTGATAAGTGGCGGCTTTGCCGAAGTTGGCAATAAAGAGCTACAGGACAAAATCGTGAAGATTGCTGAAAAGTACAATATTGCTGTGCTTGGCCCAAACTGCTTAGGAGTGCTGGATACCCGCTCAAGGGTCAATACCCTGTTCTTGCCTACGTATAAGTTGAGCGAGCCCAGAGTAGGCTACGTCAGTTTCGTCTCACAGAGCGGCGCTGTTGGCAGCACAGTACTAGATGTCATAGAGGGCGAGGGCTTTGGCCTTTCGAAATTCTTTTCATACGGCAATGCTGCTGCAATTGATGAAACAGACATACTTAACTATCTGCTAAAGGATAAAGAAACCAAAGTAGTAGTAATGTACATTGAGGGCATAAAACGCGGGGCGGAGTTCGTCAAAGTAGCAAAGAAAATATCGATGAAAAAACCAGTAATTGTACTTAAGGCGGGAAGAACCTCGGCTGGCGCGAGCGCCGCACATTCTCATACTGCCTCGCTGGCAGGCAATTATGCTGTACAAGAGGCGATATTCAAGCAGTTTGGCTTTACAGTCGCTGAAGATTTGGAAGATCTCATCACTTATGCCAAGATATTCAGCCTTGAAGAGGAAACTGCAGGGAACAATGTTGCAGTAATAACCAACGGCGGAGGGACTGGAGTGCTTACTGCAGACGAAATCGGGTCTTCTGGAAAGCTTAGGCTTGCAGAATTCAGCGAAGAAACGAAAGAGGCGCTAAGAAAGGCAATGCCACCTATCGTAAATATAGCAGACCCGCTTGACCTAGCTGGCGATGCTGACGCTGAAAGATTTGGCAAAGCACTTGAGCTTGTAAGCAAGGATCCTAATGTAGACATGATCATTGCCATCGTTCTATTCCAAACGCCTGGCGCAGATTCTACAGTAGCTGCAGAAATAATAAAACAGAAAAACACCACAGATAAGCCAGTAGTAGTAATAAGCCCTGGCTCCTCCTACACTGCAATGCAAAAAATAATGATGGAAAGCGGAGGCGTTCCTGTTTACGATTCGCCAGCTTCCGCTGTCAAGGCGCTGACTGCGCTATTGGACTACTCAAACTATAGAAAAAGAAAAACAGACTAATCTTCCAAGTTCTCATCAAGCCATTTCTTAAATACTTCCTTAGGCACCGCGCCAACAGACATTGCCTTTGGCACGCCATTTTCAAAAAGAAGCTCTGTAGGTATGCTCATTATGTTATATTGTATCGCAATATCTTGATTCTCATCAGTATTGAGGGCATAGAACTTCACCCTGCCGGCATATTCTTTCTCCACTTCTCTAAGAATCGGGTCGAATATTCTGCAAGGGCCGCACCATTCTGCCCAAAAATCAACCACTACTGGCACTTTTGACTTAAGTACCTTTTCTTCGAATTCGCTACTTTTTACTTCTTCCACAAAAACACCAGATACGAAGTAGTTTTTAATGAGCGAATAAATAAATATCTTTTTGTGGCTATGCACTATTGCATGATGATCTATAAAGCTGAGAAGTGATGAAGATCTTGAGTGCTGATGCTTATGCCAATATCTGTAGATTCCGTAAAAAAGCTCGTAAAGAAGTATACGGGCTCCAATATAACCGAAGATGGCGCAGCCGAAATTGCTAGGTTCCTCGAAAAGAAGGCTAGAGAAATAGCAAAATATGCTGTGAAAAACGCGAAGAAAGAAAAAAGGAACAAAGTAACTAAAGAAGATATCGAATCCTATATCTTCAAGAAGGAGGAATTGTAGATGGTAAAAGCCTATAGGAGTGTAGACCATAGGATAAAAACAGAGCAATATGTGATGGAAGGCATCCCCAGGTTCAGCTTGGCAGAGCCAACTAAAATAGGCACGTTGCTGACTGAGTTCAACGCTGATGGGGAGGTACTAAGGCAAGAGTACCATAGAGGCAGGGATATTGTTAAGGAATTAAGCAACTTCATAGAGAATAAGGTAGAGATTGAGGAAACCGGCAAAGAGTATGAAAAAATAAAGGTCAATGCTGTATGCGAAGCTTGCGGAGGAGAGATAGAGAGAGAATTGGACAGACAAAGACCAGAGGAAATAGAAAACGTCGGTGTTGTGCCAATATATGTGTGCAAGAAATGCGGCAGAAGATATTATAGTATGAACGACCTTTTGCTCAAGAGGCTTATCAATGAACGCAAAGACCTATTCGAGCCAAATGAGCTTGAAGAGCTTGAACAAGACGAACGAGCTTTTCTGGCGACATTGCAGGCAAACATAATAAGAATCTTTGCATCCAAAAGGATATTTAGGCTTAAAACGAAGTAGATCTTATGGTAAGCATATCCGAGCTTTATGGAAAACGTATTATTTCAACATCTGGCAAGTGGCTTGGCGAAGTTGAGCATGTGATAATAGACCTTGAGGAGAAGAGGGTTTCGCATCTCCTTACTGCAAAAATAGACCAGGCAAAAACCGAAGACATGCTGAAGAAAATTTTCAAAGACAGCATAAAATACGAGAGAGTAAAAAGGGTATCAGATACGATCCTAGTAGACGAGCATGCGTAGTTATTTTGACTGCTTGAGCTCTATCTTTGCTTCAAAATCAGATGGCGTGTACTTGAATTCTTCGTCTGATTTTATCTGGCCTTTCGCCTTTAGGAGTTCTTTTGCAAGAAGGAAGTAGATCATTGCCAATGACTTTCTTCCTTTGTTGTTGCAAGGCACTATCAGATCTATGTTCTTTATCCAATTGTCAGTGTCCACAAGCGCAACTACGGGTATGTTTATCTTGCTCGCCTCGCTCACTGCTTGATGCTCGTTCCTAGGGTCGCTTACCAATACCACATCTGGCTCCACATAACCTTCTTTGTTAGGATTTGTGAATACGCCTGGCAGCACTCTACCTGTTATAAGCTTCGCCCCTGTTATCTCTGCAAACTTCTTTGCAGGGGTGAGGGCGTAGACCCTAGATGCAGTAACCACTATATTCTCAGAAGGGTATCTTGCCAGAAACTTGGCTGCTAAGGTTATCCTGTCAAGCACAGTCTTTATATCAAAAAGGTGAAGGCCGTCCTCTCTGGTTTTGAAAATAAATCTAGACATGCCTGGCGCCTTTATCATTGCGCCTATTTGCATGCCAGCTTCCAAGTACTCAGTATAAGCGTCAGCAGGTTGTTGCTCCTTCTGCTTTTTCTGCCTTTTAGGCTTTTCTGCCTTCTGCTCCTCTGCTTGGCTTGCATTCGCCACATCTTCAGCTTCTGTTCCGGCTTCTGCCATTAAATCACCGGGGTCGCCGAGATTTGAATTCCCGAATATTTCTCGGGTCATGCGCTCCCTAAGCGCAGAGCCTACCAGGCTAGCAGACGACCCCGCAAAGCACTAACCTGGCCTAACATATTAACCTATTTATTCATAAATGCTTTTCGTTTCATTTACGCGTATACTCTATTATTTCATCTATCAAGTCCACATGACTTATAAGCATCCTTCTGCAGCAGTACCTTTTTACTCCTAGCTCGTCTAGTACCTTTCCAGCATCTTCGCCGTTCTTATGCACGCGCCTGTCGAACTCTTCCCACTTGTCTGCTATTACTTGGCCGCACGAAAAGCATCTCACCGGTATCATCATAGTATCACCTATAAGACTTCTGGAACCTAGCCCTTGCCTTAGGCCCTTTGAACTTCTTAGGCTCAACCTGCCTAACATCATCTATAATGAGGCTTCTGTCATAAGTGGCGTAGATCTTCTTCACTACCTCATCCTTGCTTGCATTTACTATGACTTTTGCTATCGCACTTCTCGCCGCCTGCATTTGCCCGCTTATGCCTCCGCCCTTAACGCTCACAGCAATGTCTGAGCTCTTTGCAATTTCTTTGGTTATCTTTGAAAGGTTTATGGGCTCTAGCACAATGGTCCTCAAATACTTGTTCTCTATTGCATTAACATCCTTCCCGTTTATTGTAAGCCTGCCGGATCCCGGAACAAGCCTCGCCCTTGCCCTTGCTTCTTTTCTTCTTGCGTGAGCAGTCACTACTTTTTTCTTTGCTTTCTTCTTAGCCTTCTGCTGCAACTGCTTTTCTTCCTGAACCTGAGCTTGCTGCTCTTCAGCCATTTTTTCACCTATTGTATCCTAGCTTTCTGGAAAGCTCCAGAATACTTATGCTCTTCTCAATAACGTCCTTTTTTGTTTTTACAGGCAAGGAATATAATTGCTTGCCCTGGTATTGCTTAGGCAAGCCCATGAAAACTTTGAGCCTCTTATAAGCGAGCTTTCCTTTTGTTTTCTTGAAAGGCAGCATTCCTCTAATTATCCTCTTTACTAAAAGATCTGGCCTCCTTGAGACATAAGGCGAGTGCTCTGGATTTGCCTTATCCTTAAACTCTACCTTCTGCTTGTAATTCTCTACGATGTCGTCGACATGGCCGCTTATCACTGCTTTTTCTGCATTTACCAAGACTACGCTGTCACCATTGAGCAGCATCTTGGCTACTTTGCTCGCAAGCCTTCCCAAAATCTTTGAATCACAATCTATTATGTATTCGGCCATTTAATTGCCACGATGTAGTTATTATTTCTGTTAGCATTTATTTATAACTGTTACGCTTTAAGCTCTAAACGCGAGTTTCTTCTAGAGCGCGTAAATTGCGGGGGGTGAGATTTGAACTCACGCAGGTTCTAAACCACAGGAGTTCTGCGGCAAGACCTCAGTCCTGCGCATTTGGCCAAGCTCTGCCACCCCCGCTTATTTTTTAAGCGCATCTTCGGTGATGTCGAGCGCCTTTTCAAGCACGGCCAAGGTTTTCTCAAGTATTTCGCCTGCAGGCATCTGGCCGAAAGTCTCTATGTAAAACTCAAACTCATCATCGCCGAGCTGCTTGTAAGTAATGTAGCCTGGCTGGAACTTTGCATGCCTTGATCCGGTGCCCATGACCGCAGTACCTTCCAGCCGTATGTGCTGGCCTTCTGCAAGCTTTATTATTGGAATCTTCTCGTTGGCAACCTTTACTTTCTTGTCCTCGCTCTTTAGCTCGCTTGAATAAACAGTCTTAGGGCCTTCTGCCTCTAGCGAGAACAGTATTTTATCCTTTTCGTCGTATCCCTTCGAAGGTGTTATGATTGGTATGAGCCCTATCCTGTGAGCAATGTATTCGTCAAACATAGCACTTGTGTTTTCGTAGAAGGTAACCGTGTCTATGGCAAACGTAGGTACGCTTCCCATGGCAATTCTTCTTATTGCGTTTGCAAACGCAGCATTTATGCCACTAATAGTAAACCTCACTGCAAAGGGGCTGTTCTCTAAAAACTTAATTTGCATAGCACCAACTCAAAAGCAGTCAAATATTAAATTAACCGAATATATATAAAAATGTGTGGTAGTGTGGATTTCTTCAAAGCATACCTCGATGCGAAAAAACGACAGGGGTTTGGAAATACACAAATAAGGATCGCTTCTGCCGAAAGGCCACATGTTTCTCTATCTTCACTTAGAGGCAACTTTATAGAAATAAAATATAAGCAAAGCACAATTGTGGAGTATGCTGAAAAAAGATATGTGCTTGTAAAGTCTTTAGACTATGATCTTCTCATAAGCGTTTATGATGTCAACACAAGCCGTGTTTTCGCCTTTAGAGCTGCAAAACAGGAAGATATGAAAAAACTTCTTTACAACTTTCTCAAAAGGCTTAAAAAGCCAAATTTGGAGCTTAGAGCAATAGGTATGCAGAACCTCAGAGAAGGCTATGGTGCTGACTTGCTTGCGAACATAGAGCTTGCTTATACTGCGCTAAAGCCCAATGTTAGGCTTGTTGAATTGGATCTTTTTGGAAATGAGACAAGGCACATAGCAATAGATACTAAGACAGGCTCCAGCAACGATGTTCTTATTTATGACCGCTTCTACAAGCCTGGCGAGCTCACGACGCAGACAAGCTTCGAGCAATTTCAGAGCTTAGTACTTGGCCACCCTACAAAAGTTTGAGTTCGTACAAGTTTTCATACACAGGTCCTTCAGGAGTAAGGGTGCTTTTCTTTAGCGCTATGGCCCCTACTTCAAAGTCTCCAAATTTTTCGCTTTTGTGCTTCTCAATAAGGTTGAGAAGCGGGGCTTTGTCCTTTATATATTTAACCCTAGCTATGGTGAAGTGAGGGACATAAGGAAGGCTGTGTTCGTATGGTACGCCTGCCTCTGCAAGCGCGTTTCCTATAATTGAAAAAGCAGTCTTCAGTTCCTGTACCCCTTTGCTTATTCCTAGATAAACCACTTTTATGAATTTTGGCGAGAAATAGGAAACGCCCTCAAAAGAAACTGGAAATCGGGCTATTGAAATGCTGCTCAGGGCTTTTGTTGCTGCCTGTGCCTTCTGCTCATCAACTTCCCCTATGAAGTTAAGGGTTATGTGCATTGCTTCTTTCTTCACAAACGTAAAGGAGCCTTGCAAAGATTTTATCTCCTGCTCAAGAAGCTCTGCCTTTTCTTTTACTTCTTCTGGCACATCGATTCCTATAAAAAGCCTCATGAATAACACATATTAGGTGGTTTTATAACTGACATTATTGACATAGAAGAATTTAAAAAGGCAGACCTGAGGGTTGGCAAGATTGTAAAGGTTGAGCCTCATCAGCAGGCAAAGAAGCCGATGTACATAATTACAGTGGACCTTGGCGAAGAGCTTGGAGCAAGAACAATAGTCGCTGGAATAAGGGAACAGTATGGTGAAGAAGAGCTTGTTGGCAAGCTCATTGTTTGTGTTGCAAACCTCAAGCCAAAAAACGTTGCTGGAGTGGAATCACAAGGTATGCTGCTTGCTGCTGAAGATAATGGAGTAATATCTCTACTTACGCCAAACAAAGAAGTCAGACCAGGAAGTAAAATAAGATAGGTGGGAAATTTGATAATAGGCATAACGGGCTATACCGGATCTGGAAAAAGCACAGTGGCAGAGATCTTACATGAAAAAGGGTTCAAGATTGTGGAAATGAGGGATGCGGTAGTGGAAGAGATGAAGAAAAGGGGCATGGAGATAAATTCGAAAAGCATGAGAGAGTTCGCTACAAAGCTTAGGGAGGAGGAAGGAAACGATGTTGTGGCTAGACTTACCTATGAAAAAATAAAGGGGGAAAAGGGAAATGTGGCGATAACCGGCATGAGAAGCACGTATGAAGAGGAATATTTCAGAAACAAGATCAAAAACTTCTTGGTTTTGGCAGTCGTCGCCCCTGAAAGAACAAGGTTTGAGAGAATAAAAAAGAGGAACAAGCCTGATGACCCGAAAACTTTTGAGGAATTCAAAAGAATAGAAAGCATGGAGCTAAACGGGTTCTCTGGAAAGAGGGACCCTGCCCATGGTCTCCAAAGCCTAATAGACCATGCAGACCTAGTAATATTCAACACAAGCACCAAGACAAACCTCAAAAAGGACGTGGAAAAGCTAGTCGAATATTTGGAAAAGGCCTAGAAAAGAACTGCCCTGGTAAACATGCTCATTATGAAGGCTAGCACAAACATTATTACAAGATCGCCTATTAGCCAAGGCGTTGGGAATATGAGAAGCAGCAATGCAAAGATAACGGCCATTATTGCAAAATAGACTAGCTTGTTCCACCTAAACACTTTGCTTCCATCAAGAGGGAATATGGGCAGCATGTTGAAAAAGGCCAGTATTATGCTTATTAGCATAGTGTAGAAGAACATTTGGTATAGATAGCTATGCACGGGCACTAGGAGGCTCAGTGCAAAGAAGGCTATAAAAACTGCAAAGTTGGTAAGCGGTCCTGCAAGAGAGACGTATGCGTCTTCCTTTTTTGTGAAATAGCTAGTGTAGATTACCGTAGCGCCAGGCAGGCCTATCAAAAAGCCAAACATACTAGTAAGCAGTGTAATAATCAATCCAGTATCTGATTTTCTAAAAGCAGCTACTGCTCCGTAGTGCTCAGCAACTACCTTGTGCATATATTCGTGTAAAACAAAAGAAAAAGTCACTGCAACTAACGCAATAGGAAAGAAAAAAGCCAAAGCGCCGATGCCCGGTGCACTTTCTATGCCTCCGTTGAAAACAAAATCAAAAGCCAAAGTCAAGACTAGATCGGCGATTAGCAAGTCTTTAATTTCCCTGCTAAGTCCAATATGCTCTCTTGCAAACATTTAACCTAACCAAAGTAAGTTGGATATTTATTTATTAACAGCAGTAATATAAAAGAAGCTCCATCGTCTAGAGGTCAAGGATGGCGGGCTCTGGACCCGCAGACGCCAGTTCGAATCTGGCTGGAGCTAATTTTGTGTTGTGTAAGAGTGGAGTGCCACTAATCAAAGTTTTATTTTTCTATATTTTATAATAAAAATAAGCAATTAACAAAAACAAAATAAATATAAAAACAGAGGAAAAATAGTGGCACTCAACCCTGTATAGCGAGGGGTGGATTTGAACCACCGATCTCTGGGTTATGAGCCCAGCGGGTACTCCAAACTACCCCACCTCGCTTTATTGTTTAATTTCTCCTTTCAATTAAATAACTTTTTCTTTTGCAAGAAGCAGAGATTTAGCTTCTTCTTTGCTTAGCCTTTTCAAAGGTTTGCCACAATCAGGGCATTTGAAAGAATGCTCGAATGCAACGTCAAATGGCAAAACAACTTTGTTATAGTCGAAACATTTCTCGCACACAAAGAAATCATCACAGTCTTCAGGCAGGCCTATCCCCGCTTCTTCCTTCTTTGTGCTTATGTTGCTGTTGAATTCAAGCAGCTTCTCAACATCAACATACCAATGGAATGTTAGCCAACCTTTAGAATCTTTTTCAGTGTCGTATTTTGTTATGCCATAGCCGCTGAGCAGGTTCAGCACACGTCTAACCTCATTAACCTTTACATTAAGCTCGTTTGCAAGCGCATCGTCTGTCTTTGGAACAGTGAGCCTCTTCATTACTTCAACGCCGTATCTGCCCACGTTTGTGTGTATGTACTCTACAAAAGCATCGTTAGCAAGCACAGTGTTTATAGCTTCAAGCACCTTCTTAGCCTGCTCCCTTTTCTGCTGCCTTTCTAGCCTCTTCTTTTCTAGCTCCTTAGCCTTTTTCTTAGCTTCTATGCTTATTTTAGCTTTAGCTTTTGCCAAAGCCTTCTTGCGACTAGCCTTAGCAGCATTAACCTTGTTTTCCTGCCTTTTTACCTTTTTAGAATGAGCAGTACTCTTGCTTGCTGCCCTGCCTTTCAAAAAATCACCAATATTATTTTCGCTTCGGAGATATATAAACATATCTAAAGTTTAACCTAGTACTTATTGTTTTTGTGATTTTGTAAAATTTTTCAAGCGGGCCTGGTGGGATTCGGACCCACGACTTACTGGTTAAGAGCCAGTCACTCTACCAAGCTGAGTTACAGGCCCACAATATATTATTTTTTGCCTTTATTTATAAATTCTTTTATTACTGTGTCGAGTTCATCACTCTTAGGTTTTATTTCATAGCTTACCTGAACTATTGGCTTGTCTACATTGATTATATGCCTCAGGTTTGTGGGCGTCGCAGAGATCACAACATCGCAGTCAGCTTTGTTTATTGTTGCTTCTAAATCCCTTATTTCCTTGTCGCTATAGCCTACCGCCGGGAGCTCCTTTCCAAGGTGCGGGTATTGTTCATAGACCTGTTTTATTATTCCAACAGCATACTGCTTTGCATCAACTATCTCTTTAGCGCCGTATTCTTTCGCAGCTACAGTCGCAGCACCAAACGTCATTCCACCATGGGTTATTGTAGGTCCATCCTCTACAAGGAGCGCTCGCTTGCCTTTTATTATGTTTGGATTGTCTGGTGTTACTACCGATTCTGAAAGCAAAATCTTTGCCTTGCTGTTTATCTTCTTCAAGTCTGCCACAACTCTTTCTACATCTTCTTTGCTTGCAGAATTTACCTTGTTCACTAGCAAAACATCAGCCATCCTTGCTGCTGTTTGCCCTGGGTAATAAGTAAGCTCATGGCCTGCGCGGAGCGGATCTGCAACAGTTATCATCAAATCCGGCTTTATAAAAGGAGTATCATTGTTGCCGCCATCCCATAGTATTATATCTGCCTCTTTCTCCGCATTCTTTAATATCTCTGCATAATCCACCCCTGCATAGACCACAAACCTGTTTAGTATGTGTGGCTCATAATCTTCCCTCTCTTCTATAGTTGTCTTGTATTTGTCAAGGTCTTTTATTTCGGCAAACCTTTGCACTTTTTGCTTCGCAAGGTCGCCATATGGCATAGGATGCCTTATTATCACCACCCTTTTACCCAAATTTCTAAGTAACTTTGCAATATACCTGCTTGTAGGGCTTTTCCCCACACCAGTTCTCACTCCACATACTGCTATTACTGGCTTGTTTGACTTTAGCATTGTTCGCTCCGGTGCAATTAGCCAAAAATCAGCCCCACTCGCGTTTGCTACGCTAGCCTTTTCCATCACCGTATCGTTGCTTAGATCGCTATAGGCAAGTATGCATACATCAGCGCCGAGCTCTTTTATGAGCTTGGGCAGATCTTTTTCGTCATATATTTTTATTCCGTTTGGATAACGTTCTCCGCTAAGCTCTTTTGGATACAGTCTATTGCTTATGAACGGTATTTGTGCCGCTGTAAATCCAACAACTTCATAATTTGGGTCGTTCCTGAACAAGGTGTTGAAGACATGGAAATCCCTTCCAGCAGCGCCAAGAATGAGCACTTTCGTTTTTGCCGCCATACACCCACAAAAATTTTAGCGTAGAGCAAAAATAAAAGCTAAATCTTTTTAGGCTTGTAGTGGAATAGCTTCCTCAGCTTTGCCACCTCATTTTCTATTTCATGCATTGCAAGGTGCCTAAGCTCGTATTTTCTCAAGTCGGCATAAAGCTTATCATTATAGTCTTGGTATACATCGAACTTGTTTCTTGGTATTATGTGTATGTGAAGATGTTCAACGCTTCTACCAGAGTACTCTCCAATTTGTGCTACAATGTTGTACGAGCTTTCGCACTTATATGCCTTCAATAATACAGGTATGACGTGCCTCATTGTCTTTAGCAGGTCTTCGGCCTCTTTATCTGTAAGCTGCATCAAATCAGTAACGTGCCTTTTAGGCACTATTAGCGAATGGCCTTTGACTACTGGATAGAGGTTGTAAAGCACGTACGTATGCCTGCTTTCGTAGTATGCTTGCTTGATTATTTGCTCTTTGTTGCAAAAAGGATCACGTTCGTCTTCCTCAGTCATATTCTCAATATTATTTGCCTAAGCTTAAAAAAGGGCTTTTTTCTTCGTTTCAGGTGCCCACAAAACAGTAACTGCGAATCCTAGGAATTCAAAGGCTGCAAACATCACTAGTGCCGCCGATAGGCTGAGGGAATTGAGAAGCACTGGGAAAGCCACTATGCCAAGAATGCCTCCAATTCTGCTAAACGAAGTAGCAAAGCCATGTGCTGTAGCCCTAAGCCTCGTAGGATACGCCTCTGCTGGATATGTATATGTGAGGTTTGTAGGCCCTAGGTTGTGGAATACGTGCATAAGCGCAAAGCCTATGAAAGCGATAGCAAATGGCGTTTCTTTTGTAAAATGAGCATATGCTGCAAAGGTCAGCAAGGATATGCCTGCCAGCAAGAATCCATATTCTTCAAGTGGCTTCCTGCCTACTCTCTCAACAAGCGTTACGCATAAAGCAAATCCTATAAAGACAGGCACTTCTTCGAGCAAGTCAGCAATAATCGACCCAACATAGCTGCTTCCTGTGCTTATGAAAATAGACGGCGTGAAGGTCCAAACGCCATAGCTAGCAACATCATAAGCAAACCATGCCAATGAGGAAAAGAGCGTTAGCTTAAGGAAGCGCTTTGAAAAAAGCTCCCTAAAGCTGCTTTTACCCTTTTCCAGCTTTATGCTTTCTGCAAGCCTGCTTGGCAGCACGCCGACTGAGGTCGCAATTATCGAAACTGATTTTTCAAACTCCTTTTTCTTTTCTTTAAGCTTGAGCCACCACGGCGATTCTGGAATTGTATTCCTTGCAGCGACAACAATCAAGGGAATTATTGCCGCTGTGCCATACATTAGCTTCCATGCAACATTGCCTACAAAATAGAGAGGAATCGAGACAAGCAGGAAAACAATGCTGCCTATAGTCCACATGAAGATATTGAGGACAAGCAGCATGCCGCGCCTTTTCGTAGGTGAAAACTCTGCCTGGATAGAGGAGCTTATTGGATAATCTGCGCCAATGCCTATGCCAGCGCCAAGCTGCAACAGGAAAAACTCAAGCCAGTTGGTCGAAAATGCAGTGAGAAGCAAGAACAACGCAGTTGCACTAAGGTCATAAATGTACATTTTTCTTCTGCCTATCCTGTCAGCGATGTTGCCAAACGTAGCAGCCCCAAGCAGCATGCCGATGAGTGGAGCCGCGCCCATGAGTCCCCATTCCAAGCTTGTCGGCTCGAAAACATATTTCAGGCCTGTAGGCAAAGCAGTAGCAGCGGAGAATATAGTAAGCACGTAGCCATCCATGAACATGCCCATGGAGGAGAATAAGGTAACAAGCCAGACGAATTTAGTTATGTGCTCTGTTTCGTAGTAGCCATGCACAATATGCGTGAACAAACAACCTTTATTATGTTTTTGATCACCTAAAAGCTAAAAGGCAAACTATAAATACTGAAAGAATTACAAAAGGCAGCATGAGTGAAGTAGCTTACAGGAGGATATCCCAGCTGCCCCGGGGAAAAGTCGATCTTTCAGATCTTCCAACTTATGAGGGGCTGGCGCTTGGAGACCTTTTGAGTGCAGTTAGGAAAACGTCAGAAATAAGGCCAGAAGATGCGCTTAACCCATCCCAATACTCATTGGTAAGGAAGCAAGAAAGGAATGTGCCTTCTAAAAATTTGAATGAGGAATATAACCGCATAGCTCATTTAATCAATTCTGTCGCGTTCATAGATCCTCTTTTCGTTAGATATTATGCAGAACACATTGCTCCAGTATCGCAAGCCTTCTTTACTGCATTTACAAAAACTTTCAAAAGGAAGCTGCACAAATCTTCCATACTCGACATAGGCTGTGGTCCAGGCGCACCAGTATTGGCTGCGTTGCAAAACATGCAGGCTTTTATTGATTCTAGGGCTCGCCGATTAGAATTTACCTATGTGGGTGTAGACTCCTCTTTTGCCGTATTTGAAACTCTTGCTCCACTTTTGCAAAGCTCAAACAATGCACACTTTGTGAAGGGCGAATTTCCCCAATTAGAGGCAAAAAGAGAGATAGCAAAATTCGTTCCCAAGTTTGATAACGTCATCGCAGGAGGAGTGGTAGACTATCTGGCTAGGTCAGAGTTGCACGAATTAGTAAGCGGGATAGCAGATATGATAAAGCCAGGCGGTCGTTTGATAGCGTATGTGCCAATCTTCAAAATGAACCAAGGATATGATTATATCCCTCTACTGGCAGAACTAAACGCCAAAGGGTTCGTTAACGCAGCTGGGGTGTTGCTAGGAAAGCAGGATGTGATGGTAGAAGAATTTAAGTTCGTGCATAGCCGCTTTACTTTCTACGCTTTAATTGCCTACTACAAAACAGGATTTAAAAATTTGGAACGATGAAATGGCCTTTGCCATGCTGCTGGTTAGGCAGGCAGTTTCTCCATTAGCCTTAAATATCTTTTCAGCTTAATATAAACAACCCGCAAGTACTGCATTTTGCAGGAGGGATTGAATGCTAGAAGACAAATATGCTGATTTTGAAAAGTTCCTTGCAGAGAATAAAGGTAAAAGAAAGTTTAAGCAAACAGTCGAGCTAGCTGTGAATTTCAAAGGAGTTGATTTTACAAACCAAAACAACAGGCTTAACCTTTCAATTCTTTTGCCACATGGAAGAGGAAAGGCTAGTAAAATAGCAGTATTTGCTTCTGATAGGTCCGTAATCGAAGATGCACAAAAGGCAGGAATAGAGGTAATAAAAGCAGAGGATATACCTGCAATTGCTACTGATAAGCAGAAGCTAGCAAGTTTGGCGAAATACGCGCTTCTTGCTCAGCCGAACTTAATGCCAACAATAGCTAAATATCTTGGCCAATATCTTGGGCCCAGAGGCAAGATGCCAAGGCCTCTGCTTCCAGGTACTTCATTGGCAAAGGCCGTTGACGAGATTAGCAGACAGGTTGTTGTAAAGACAAGTGGCAAGCTTTTGCCAACGGTGCACTGTCCAGTGGGCACAGAAGACATGGAGCCAAAGAAGCTTTTTGAGAACATGCAAGAGGTGCTTAACAACATAGTGGCAAAGACAGGCAAAAACAGCTTGAAGTCTGTCTTCGTGAAGCTCACTATGAGCAAGCCATTGAGGCTTATGTAGGTGCTAGAATGCTGAGAAAAGAAAAAGAGGCTTTCGTAAAAAGGCTTGCAGAAAAGATAAGCAAGCACAAGACAGTTGCAGTTTTGCCGCTTGCAGGCATACCTGACAGACTTCTTCAAAAAGCAAGAAATTCGCTCAGAGGAGAAGCTGAGATAATAGTAGGCAGGAACACGCTTATCAAGCGCGCGCTTGGCGATAAGGCAAGCCTAGCTAGCAAGGTAGATGGCGACGTTGCACTTGTTCTTTCAGACCTTGATCCATTTACGCTCTACTCTAAGATAGGTTCAAACTCCCTACAACTGCTTGCTAAGCCAGGCCAGATAGCCCCTATGGATATAGAGGTGAAAGCTGGCGAGACTAACATTCAACCAGGCCAAGCTGTTACGGAGCTTAAGGCAGCTGGGCTTGACGTTCAGATACAGAAGAACAAAGTCGTAATTGCAAAGGATAAAAAAATCGTAGAAGCTGGCAAGAAAATAACTGCGCAGGTAGCAAATGCCTTAAAGCTTCTCGACATAAAGCCTTTCACAGTCTCTACCACAATCTCTGCTGCTTACTTCGAAGGGCTGCTGTTCGGCAAAGAGGCTTTGAGCATAACCCCTGCCTATGTTGCTTCTGAGGTTGCGAAGTCTTTTGTAGAGGCAAACGCTTTGAGCACAGGAATAGGCTACGTAACTCCTTACAACGCAGCATATTTTGTAAGCAAGGCCTATAACGAAGCCATAGCCTTAGGCCTTTCAGCGAACATACCAGAGCCTGAGATTATGGAAAAGCTGGTTGAAAAGGCAGCTCAAGAGGCAAATAATATTAATAAGGTAGCGGGTATAAATAATACGAATGCTTAAAGGTGAAAACATGGAGTACATATACGCAGCACTATTGCTCGATTCTCTAGGAAAGGAGATAAACGAGGAAAACATGAAGAACGTTGTCAAGGCAGCAGGCAAGGAACCAGATGAAGCCATGATAAAAGCAGTGGTCAACTCCTTGAAAGGAGTAAACATAAAGGAAGTAATAAAGAATGCTCAAGCGCAGCAGGTAGTACAGCAAGCAGCACCTCAGCAGGCACAGGCTCAGGAAAAGAAAGAGGAGAAGGCTGAGGAGAAGAAGAGCGAGGAAGAGGCTGCTGGCGGTCTTGCAAGCCTGTTTGGCTAATAGCCGATTGGCGAAGCCTGCAAAAGTAATAAAAAGTTTGATAACTCAGTTATAGTGATTTTATGCAGGTTTACGTAGAAAAAGAATATTGCACTGGTTGCCAGCACTGCAAGGACGTTTGCCCGGTAGCCGTCTTCGAAATGAAAAGCAGGATGGTCGGCGATAAGCCCAATCCCGAAGTTAACACAGACAAGGCGCCACCAGAGCACCAGTGGACTGGGAAGGTAGACAAGGCCACTTATGACAAGTGGGCAAACGTACAAGATGGCCATAGACACTTTGCCAACGACAACGACGGTACAAGCGGCGGCATATCCGTAGCAGTGAACGGAGATGCGTGCATTCTTTGCCAAGCATGCCTGGTAGAGTGCGAAGGAGAATGCATAGTAATAACCGATGACAGCGGCAACGTCTACAAGTCAATCTACAAGTGAAGGTTTTGCTTTTCTGATTACTCCTAATTCTATTTTTGCTTCAATGCCGCATCTACTTCTAATTCTAATTGTAATTGGAAAATCAGAATGCAAAACTTAAATACAAAATACAAAGAGGAAAGGAAAAAGAAAAGTCAAACTAAGTTGTCAGTCTTCTTCTCCTGCTGGGGGTGTGTTTTGTCCCGCCCCGCCGCTTGGCTGTGATGCTTTTGCGCTTATCATGTCGTCTATGCGGAGTATTTGCACGCTTGCTTCTGTCGCGCTCGCTATTGCCTGCTGCTTTATCTTCATAGGCTCAATTACTCCAAGCTTGCTCATGTCCCCTATAGTGCCCTTGTAGACATCTATGCCGTATACCATGCCTTCTTTTGTTCTCTGTTTGCTTCTTAGCTGTACAATGGTGTCTATCGGGTCCATGCCTGCACTGTCAGCTAGGGTCTTTGGAATTATTTCCAGTGCATCTGCGAAAGCCTGTATTGCAAGCTGCTCCCTTCCGCCTACCTCATTTGCATAGTCTCTCAGCTCTTTTGCCAAGCTTGCCTCTACAGCACCGCCGCCGTATACGCAAGAGCCTAGCTCAAGTGCAGCGGTGAGCGCGCCTATTTCGTCGTTTATGGTTCTTTCCGCTTCATCTATTACTTGCTGAGTGCCGCCTCTAACAAACAAGGTCACGCTCTTTGGATCCTTGCACTTCTCTACGAACACCATCTGTTCGCCACCAATCTTCCTTTCCTCGACAAGGCCTGCAAAGCCTATGTCGCTTGGTGATAGGTCATCTAGGCTTGTTACTAGCTTTGCTCCTGTAGCTTTTGCAAGCTTCTCTATGTCGCTCTTCTTCACCCTTCTTACTGCGAGTATGCCTGCCTTTGCTAGGTAATGCTGTGCAACGTCGTCAATGCCCTTTTCTACGAATATTGCGTTAGCGCCGCTCTGAGCAATCTTGTCCACCATCTCCTTGAGCATCTTCTCCTCCTGCTTGAGGAAAGACTCCATCTGCTCCGGAGATGTTATTTCTATGCGGGCGTCTGTTTCTGTCTTCTCTATCTCAAGTGCAACGTCGAGCAAGGCGATTTTTGCGTTTGTTATCGACTTCGGCATTTGAGGATGTGCGACTTCCTTGTCGATGAGTACGCCGTTTATCAGCTGCGTGTCTTCTATGCTGCCTCCCTCTTTCTTCTCCACCTTTATGTAGTCCTTATCAACGACTATTTTGTTGCCCTGCTTCTCAGCTACCTGTTTAACTGCCTTTATGACAAGTTGGGCAAGATACTTCCTTGTAGAGTCAGAGCCTATGTTTTTTGATCCACCAGCAACAAGCACAACCTTCTCGAGCAAGTCATCGTCGTCCAATCCAATAGGCACCGAATACTTGTTGAGCAAGTCAGCAGCCTTCTTTGCTGCCATGTCATAGCCTTTTATTATTGTGTTAGGGTTAATGCCCTTCTCTATCAGATCGCCAGCATTCTTCAGAAGCTCGCCAGCAAGAACTACCACGCTGGTTGTACCGTCGCCCACTTCCTTGTCCTGGGTCTTTGCTATCTCAACCATGAGCTTTGCTACTGGGTGCTCTACGTTCATTTCCTCAAGTATTGTTGCTCCATCGTTTGTTATTACTATGTCCCCAAGCTCGCTTACCAGCATCTTGTCCATTCCTTTAGGTCCTAGCGTGGACTTTATGATGCTTGCGACTGCGTACGCTACTGCTATGTTTGTTCTCTGGGCCTCTCTTCCGATAAGCCTTGTGGCCCCCTCAGGCAATATATAATACTGCTGACCAAGTGTGTTTTCGCTTGCCATATTTTCACCTTTCAAATTAGCATCAAAGCCTTGCTGCAAAATTAATGGGTATATAATAATATTTTTCCATTAATATTTTTATATCTTTTCCTGTTTTTCATGTAGAGTAGAGATTTCGTCTTTCGTTGCTGGCTCCTTGCACTCTCTTTCCAACCACCTTGCATAGCTTTGATTGCAATCTTGCTCTGATTACCCCCTTAACCTATCTGCGAAATCTTTCTTTATTGTATCTAGGTACGCCAGTGCAGCCCTTCCCTCTTCAGTAATTTTTACTTCTATTAAAAAGCCGTTCTGTTTTGTCTCTATAAACTTAGCGTTTACAAGCCTTTCAAGAACTCCGTCAAGCCTGTTCTCGCCTTCAAGCGTTCCAGAATCAAATGGCACATAAAGCGTTTGGTAGAATGAAACGCTATATTTGTAGATTGCCAACAGAAGTTCAAGCGACGCTTCAGAAATTTTGCTTATGCCTAGTATTCCTCTTTTGCTCTTGTCCAGCAATCCTGAAAAACCAACGCGTGCAAGGATTGTAGCTGCCTCCTTTCCTTTTTCGGTAATGCCGACTGAGGCCGGAACTGTGCCCTCGCCGCTGATTTTAACAAACCCAAAGCGTTCCAGATCCTTAAGTAAGCTAAGCAAAGAGCCATTGGCATATACTTCATTGTGCGAATCATGGATAGGTATGCCCGTTATATCACTTATCTCCAGCGGAGAAAGCTTTCTTGCATTTTTAAGTATCTTGAGCATCTCTGCATGCTTTTTTAACTCATAGTTACGATATTCAGCCAATTCCTTCAAAGTATTTATGACATCGAGAAGTATGGCAAGGCGTTTGCCCTGCGGCGTCAGCAGGTAGTCAACAATTCCTGTGGCAAGCTTCTTTACTTTCAACAAGCCTGCAGATTCTAGCTCTTCCAAGCTTTCATCTATCTTTATTTTTGCTTCATCTAGCTCGATATTTTTTATTTTCAAAGGCATAAAGTTTATTGCAGCCCCATAACTTTCGTTGTCACGAATGAAGCGCAAGGTGCTCATGCAGACTTGGTCTTTAATTAGGGCTTTTTGGTAATCGTTTAATTTGGAGCCATCATCGACTGCCTTCCTAACTGGCACTCACCCACCTGCTATAAGGATTCTGCTATTTTGTTTACAATTCTTTTAGCAGTTGCTAAAGTACTTTCATTTTTCTCGAGTAGGAAAATAATCAAGGCATTTGGCGTAGGATATACCATTGCACTTTCATTGCTGTAGCAAGGAATGCCTCTGAGCTCTGAAAGGAGAGACAAAAACTCACCTTCTACATCAACTCCATACATCTTGTGTATATTCTTCGCAGCTCCCAGTGCTCCTTCGTTCTCTATGTGCCACTTTACATAAGCAAACGCCTCTTCATCAGCCATGTCCTTATAGACTTCCTTGAATTTTTCTATAAGCTGCTTTTTCTTTGCTTCTAAATCCTCATTGCCTGTGTTTTCAGGCTTCCTAAGAAGGCGTTTAAATTCTCTAGCAACATCGTCAAGTGCCTTTTCAAAGCCACTTTTAGGCTCTTGCGCCTTGCTCTCCTTTACTATTTCCTTTTCAAGCTCCAACAACTGCGCCAGCCGGTCTGATCGGTCCGATACGACCTCTTTTGGCATAATTTTCCCTATTCCTAGTGGTTTTTTGCTATTTTTAAGCATTTGCTTTCGTTTATCTGTAAGGCGTCTAAGTAGGTATCGGCTAGAAGCGAATTCGGCAATTACTCAATGCCAAGCCCTCTTTTATAAGCTTTTGCAAGTTAAATACCTCTCAAAGTGTTTGTATGACAAGTGTAGCTATAAGAATTGCCGGCGCAAACGGCGACGGCATAGAGTCAGCAGGCGCGCTTCTTGCAAAGGTTGCGGCAAGGAACGGCTTGCACGTTTTTGCGTATAGGGGCTACCAGTCAATAATTAGAGGCGGCCATGTATGGTACCAGGTAAGGATTGCGGATTCTGAGATAGGCAGCTTTGGAGAGCTTGCTGACATACTAGTGGCATTGAATCAAGACGCAATAGAAAACCAGAAGACGCACATAAAGTCCAACGCCATAGTAATCTTCGATCCTAGCAAGGCCAATGCAGACTCCTTGCAATCAGCCCGCAAAATACCCATTCCTCTTCTCGAAATAGCAGTAAGCCAGTCAGGAGACCCTGTAATGCGAAATACAGTGGCGCTGGGTGCCGTGCTAAAGATACTAGGCCTGCCGCTAAGCGAACTAGAAGACGTGCTCAGGAGAACTTTCGGAAAGAAAGGAGAGGAAGTAATAGCTAATAACCTAAAGGCAGCAAGCGCAGGCTACAACTTTCAAGGAATAGATGCGGCGTATTCTTTGCACGGAGACGGCAAGCAGCGGTACCTGCTGGATGGCAACACTGCTACAGCGATAGGTGCCTATGCCGCTGATTGCAGGGCTTACTTTGCGTATCCGATGACCCCTGCTAGCAGCATACTCCATTGGTTTGCTGCCCACGAAGACAAGGGCGTGCTGTTTAAACAGACAGAAGATGAAATAGCAGCAATAAATATGACAGTCGGTGCAGCAAGTGCTGGCGTTCGCGCAATGTGCGGCACGAGCGGCGGCGGCTTCTCGCTCATGGTAGAAGGACTAGGCATGGCAGGCATGCTTGAAGTGC
>JAGDXZ010000015.1 GCA_023270015.1 Microcaldota archaeon
TAATAAATATCAATCCTTATTGCACAGCACCGAAGCTGTAGCTTGGCATCACGCCGTTAGGTGGGTAGGCACGGGTGCGAAGCCAGTATGCTTTTGTTGTTACTCCAGAAGTAATTGAAGCAGTTAATTGAACATAAGAAGCAGTATCCTCATAGGCACTTTCAGAACTTCCTAATGATGAATAAGTCAAATAAGGGGTATAAGAAGCCCCTGTCTTATAAATACCAGTAACATAGTATGTATTGGGGCTTGTAGCAGTAAATGTATAATCTGAACTACCACCACTTGTAGGTTGCCAATAAAATGTACCTTGATTTGGTAAAAGCATACTAAGGAAATTATAAGTTCCTGAATAGGAAGTGCTAGAATTGGAATTTATAAATTCTATGATTGGGGCGTCAGAACTACTACTAGCAGATGAAGAAGCATAAGTTTCTGCTATAATGTTAGTTCCACCGTAATTAACATTTAGCAAAACTCCAGCCCTTGAACTAGTGCCTGTTGAATCTGTAGATAGGGTTATCCCATTATTAATTGTGACATCACTGCTTGGAATATCTTCAACAGCATTTGATGGCAATGTAGTACCAGCAAAGTTCCAGTAGTTGTTGAACACGCTCGCCCCATCATCATATTGTGCATAGGTTGAGCTGAGCTGTGGGGCTTCGCCTATGCCTGTTGTGCCGCTGCTACTCAGAAGATTTGTGCCTTGGCTGGCAAAGCCAAGGTAAACAGTAATTGAGTTTGACGCAGGCACACCATTTGCAAGATTAAGCCACACGGTTATTGTGCCGCTGTTGTTGCTTTCTATCCACGCAGGTATTATTGAGCCGCTCTGAGTAAAGAACTCGAAATTGGCTATGTTGCCGTTGTAGGTCAGGTAGTTTGAGTAGCTTGATTCAGAGAACTGAATCATCTGCTGGAAAGGTGCAGGCGTTGCTGTGCTTTGGCTGTTTGTTATTGTGATAGGCACATATGCAACTATTCCTGATGGCACAGTCGTTGGAGGCGGCGCAAGTGCAACTGCAGAGGTGGACTGGACTTTTGTAGTCAAAGTGCCAATCTCAACTGTCTGCGATATGCCTGATTCGGTAAAGCCGAGATAAACATAACCTGTTAACGGCGTGCCGAGGGCGTATGAGCCAGGGTATGGCGAACCTGTTGGAAGCTGCAACTGCACATTTGCTTCTTGGCCCATGTTTAAAGTGCCAATGCTCGCGCTTGCAGCATTGCTCAGCGTTCCGCCGCTAGGCACAAAATACACGTTGACATTGCTCAGCTGTTGTGCTATTGCTTGGCCGATAGTAACCGTAAGAACGCCACTTGTAGATAGAACAGGATTGCTGCATAAGAATCCAGATTGCGGAATGCAGCCTGCAGGCAGGTATGATTTTGTAGTGAAGACACCAAGCTGGAACAAGGCGCCTAGAACAACAGCGATTATGAGTATGGCCCAGCCGTATGTCATTAGGTATTCCATTGCGCTTTGTGCTTTTGCGGAATAAGAAAATTTTGGTTTGCTGGGCTTGGCTTCTCTGTGCCGCTTGCTGTGCATGCCAATGCCGGTCATTTCCTCGTAGCAAATATCGAAAAAAAACTTAAAAAACAGTGCTATTGCACTATTTGCTGTTTGTTCTCCTCAACGCCAACCAGCCTAAATGCACTATACCCTCTCTGTTCGCAGGTTTTAGGGTAGACCAGCGTCAGAAATCCGGCCCTTTTATTGCGTCAAAGTGCTGAAAAGCAGTAAAAAATATGTTGTTTGACAAGTATGAGATTATGGATAAACTTCTTTATATTTTTGACACTCATCGCCATATTATATTACATAGCATATGCCTACAACAAGCCAGTCGTCATCATGCTTCTTATAACTACAGTTCACTTTTATCCCGCCTATAAAGAGCGTGGGATTTCTCGCTCACATTGTTAAGAAAATAGAAACTAGAGAGCTTGAGCGGCATGAGGGGCATATGAGCCTGCCCAACAAGGGCATAAAACGCAATTGATTAGCTAGAGGCAAAGCCTGCAAATTTGCACGAAAGAAATATAAATCAGATAATTGAGAAGTTGCATGGTAATTGTGGAAAGCGCTGAAGCCTTTGGCTTTGCTTGGCGGCAAGTGGAAGACGCATACATGGCCGCCTATGATAGGCTGAAAGGGCCTTTGGAGAAATACGGGCTCGAAGGCGCTAGTGCGATAAAAATCATAGAAAGCAGGAGGCACGCTGTTGATAGAGGGTATAATCCTTATTGGAAGCCAGATGGCACGCTGCTAATCCCCAAGGAAGTTTGTGAAGACACCGAAGCTTTGACCACTTTCATCGCACTTGAGCTTATAAGGAGAGCGTATTGGTCAAACATACAAAATTACATGGAGATTGGAAGGCATGTAAATATGCACAAGGCGACAAATGCAGTTAGGATAGAGCTTGCGTTGCTGAACATAGCTTATTTCGAGTATTATGCCGAATATCAAATAAGCGACGAAGAAAAAAAGCGAGCAGGCCTTGCGCCAAGCCAGATCGCATCCATCATGTTCGCGGCCCATACGAGGAAAAAGATAGAGGACTCCTTGGAGAGGCTAGAAGAATTTGCAGCCAACGGGTTCAAGAACAACAAGGAAAGAAAAAAGGCCGTAGAAATCGCTTTCAAGCTCTACAGCGACATAGTGCCCGCATATACTCTATACAAGCTCCACAAGGCAAGGAAGAAGGAGCTCAGCCTCGAGAACACTGTAAAGCTTGGCCAGGATCTAGGCAGGCTGGCGATAGAAGGAGACCTTTATTCGCTTCTCAGGAAAGACACAAAGCCTTTCAACGCCAACAAGCCAATGCTCAGGGATACCGACATTGAGCTATATAACAAGGTCTATGCAATGTTTGCAAACATACCTCAGCACATCTACCATTCTTCAGATACTGAGTGGATAGCAAAGCTACTTACAAATGCCGTTTTCGCGGCGAGGGCTGCGCTTGAAGAATTGAAGCTCAATGAAGGTATCGAAACCAGCAAAGAGTTTGCAATTCTGCTTAGGAAATAGTTTACTCCTGTTTGCCTGAGTTCTTCATCTTCGCAAGCAGCAGTATGCGCTTATAGGTAGGCGGGTGGGTAAGGAAAAGGGAGGCAAAGAAGGAAAGGGGGCTTGCAGCCTCGCCCTCCTTGAGCCTGCGAACGTCCAATTCTGGAAAGGCCTTCTTGATCTCAGCCATATAGCGGTCTAGCAGCTTTGCATCCTTGCCTGCAGCGAGGTTGTCTGCTATGTAGAAAGACCTTATCGCGCCTGAGTTTGAGTGCTTTGTAGAGGCAAGCGAATAAGTTATCTTTGCAAGCGCGCTGGCAAGATGCTCTGGCTTGTTTGTAGCCTGCGCTGAGTAAGCGTCGGCATAGGCTTCCCTAGCCCTTGAAAGCGCGTAAAGAAGAAGCTCCGACAGGAAATAGACCACGAAGGCAAAGAAGCCTATGAGTGCAGCGTAGGCGCCTGAATTCCTGTTGTTGGAGAAGCCGCCGAAAAGAAAGGTTATGGCAAGGTAGTAAGCGAGCATGGGAATGAAAGAGGCGAAGGTCATCACCACCACGTCGTTGTGCTTCAAATGGCCTATCTCATGCGCCAGCACAGCGCGCAGCTCTTCATCGTTGACTGCACTTAGAAGGCCTTGGTGCACTACGAGCGTGGCGCTTTTGCGCGTTCTGCCGAAAACGAATGCGTTTGGCTCCCTGGAGGGGCTTATTGCAATCCTAGGCATCGGCACCTTTGCCTGCTCTGCAAGCTCCGAAACCATGCTATAAAGCTTGGGCTGCTCCTGCTTGCTAACATACTTGAGCTTGGCGGCATATGCGAGCAAGGAAGGCGAAACGTACCACTGGATAATGAAGAATAACGCGACGAAGACGAGTATGCCTATGCTTGAAACACCGAGAAGGCTGAGCAGCGCGAAGAGTATGCCGAATCCTATAGCTATTACTAGAAACAAGGTCAGATACGTCTTTACCCTAAGTTCGGCAACAGCACTTTGCATGCATTATATTTTAACAGTTGAATTTTTAATTCCAAACGGACTTGCTGGATGCTTGTCTATTATGGATGAATCAGGCAATCTAGAAAGTCGAAGTATGGCTGAAAACAATAGAGAAATTTGAGATTCCATGTCAAGCTCCAAGATCTGCTTTATGATACTAAATCTTAGACTGTCATCCCCGTTTTCAATACCATTTAACAATTTCTCCACCATAACTTCGACTTCGTCTTCTCCTTTTCTGACTTCGTCTTCTCCTTTTCTGAAGAGTCTCACCATATCACTAGAGCGTATTTGCCTTTTGGTGGTATATATACATTGCCATTGTGTTTGGGTGCTTATAAACTTTGTTGGCAGTCGATAACGATAACGCCATTAGAACAGCAGCACACCTTGCAAATTACACAGCAGGAATAGCAAAGGCGGAGGATAGCTGACATGGCTGGCTTCGTGCTTTGGCAACTGTACCTTATGCTAGGCAGGAACCGACCCATGACCGTTAAGTGAACTAGGTACGCAAAATTCGACAGGGCGGCCGAAGCCGCCCAAAGCAGCGAAGGCTGCTTTTCTGGTGATGTCGGCCGCTTTCGCGGCAATTAAATTTTGCAAGGCCAAGATTATTAACTCTTTCCTTTATTCCATGATCTTGTAGAAAAATATATAAATTTATACTTAATTAAAAATATCAGGGAATTGCGCAGGCCAGGCGCCATACAAATTGGCTCAGCGAGGAGCTGCTTATTCTTGGTGGTGTCGTGAAAGAGGATGAGCGTGAGCTGGAGGACGAGGTAGATGAGGAGCTGGACAACAGCTACAATAGTGGAGCAACGAAACAGTACAGGAAGCTGCTGCAGATGCAAAGGCGCAAGGACTTTGCGCAGCTCTGCAAAACAATACGTGAGCTTATGCGGCTCGTTGACGAAAAGAAGCAGATGGGCAAGGATACATGGTACGAGCTAGAGGCGTATATAAGCACCGCGGGCATAACGTACCAGCTTTCGAAACACGAGGCGGCTGATGCCGCCTCCCAGCCCACGCGACTCTTTCAAACAATAAAACAGGAAAAGGAAGAGGATCAGAATTTCGGCCTTTCTGCCGCGCCAGCCCTTGCGCGAGAAATGGCATCAAGCCTCTGCTGCTCAAATAGAAGAGGCTCATCCTCGAAATACCACTTTTCCAGCTTTCTCAGGGCATAATCGTGCAGCACTGGCAAATGCAGCATCATAAGCCTATACCACAGCTGCGTGTTCGGCTTTTTTATTCTCTTGTTCCCTATCCAAAACTCCATTGTTTCACCTTGTTTTTAAAGCATAAAGGCAAGAAAGCTTCTCGAACTCCATTCCGTTCTTCCTTAGAAACTCCTCTACGCCATTCTCAGCAATAGCCTCTATCGCCATGCCGTAGCTGCCTTCCCCGATCAGAATGCGCCTTACCCCTCGCACGCCCGCTATGCTCCTTGCAAACTTGTATGGATTGGCGCCGTGCTTCGGCTTTACCAAAAACAGGCTATTGGCTATTGCGCTGATTTTTCCTTGCGTACCCATCTCCCCACCATTGCCCAATAGAATTAATCAAAAGCATAAGCATAAAGGTAAAGGTGAAGGGCGTGGGAGCGATAAAAGGGTAGCGGTGGGCGATACCCTGGTCTGCAAGAAAAGGAGCTGCAACAAAATAGCTTTCTGCAACCACTTTTCTCCCCCACGCTAATATTATTATAAACGACCTTTTATATAACGCTCTTGTGAGTGCCCTCGTAAATACAATTTATAATTGCCAAGAATGTCATTAAAAATCAATAAGTTGTTTTATTTAACTATAAAATTTGCTTGCATTAGAAAGGAAATTTAACTACCTTAAAGGGCAATCTTTATTAATCAAACAGGTCAAAGATAGATAATGAGCATATGATGCTGCCGGAAGCCGTGCAAAAGACGAAGGAAGCACTGGAGAAGGAGTTAAACCACAAGCTGCACATTGTGCTGATACACGGAGCCTACTACGCCTATGAGGAAAAGGCAACAGTAATAGAAGGAAAGAAGAAAGTGGCAGTGCTCTACTTGGGAAAGATAAACGAAGACGGCACTTTCGTCAAGGGGAAGCACAGGAAGAAAAGCTATGAGAACGTGCTGAGCGTAGAGGAGCTTGTAGCAAGGCCTTCTAACCCCATCGAAGAGCTCGTGCATCCTGACGGCATAGACCTGGCAATAATTGAAATGTTGAGCACAGATGCGAGAACGCCTGTAAAGAAAATAGCAGAAAAACTTGGCATAGGCATAGCGCAGGCAAGAAGCAGGATAGAAAGCCTTGAGAAAAGGTACGGCATAAAATACACCATAGAGATAGCGCCAAGGCCCTTCGGCTACTTCAGGTACATTGCCCTTGTTAAGTTCATCGACGAAATGCCGAAGATAGAGGACATGAAGAAGGTTTTGCAGGCGGAGCCCACAATACAGTTCGCAGCATTGCTGAAAGGCGACTACGACCTGCTAATCTACATGTTCGCAGAGAACACGCAACTGCTAGAGGATAAAATATATGAAATAAGGTCAAATGCAGCATTTGCGCCTTACAAGGCAGACTGGTATGTAACCTACATAACCTATGCCTACGGCTTCGTTCCACTGCGCGATGAATTCTTTGAAGAGCTCAAAGGCAAGGTCTGGCACAGGACCAAGGAAACTCCTAGGAAGCCACCAAACGCACTCACAGAGCGAGAGTGGCTTGTACTAAGAGCATTAAATGAAAACTCCGCAGGCAGCTTTGCAGAGAAAGATAGAGAATTAGGACTTGACAGGGGCGCGGCGCTTTATACATACTACAAGCTTCTGGAAAAGAAAATAATATGGCGTACGACGATAACTATGCAAAATTTGCCGATAAAATATAACGCAGTCTTGATTTGCCAGCAATTGGACATTCAGGAGTTTAACGCACATAGAAAAGAGTTCTTGCGGCATTTGATAAGCTTGCCGAACACGCCAACAAGCAGATATGTACTCGAAGGCGACATTGGTGCGCCAAGAGGTCTTTTGTTTATTGCGCCTTCTTATTCGGAGAACATAGAAGAGATAGAGAACACGTTGGCAATGTATCTGAAAGGAGCAGAAATAAAAAGCGAGATAATTGCACAGGAAATTGTTGGAAAGTTGGGGTATAGGAGACTGAGCGAGGAACAAACATTACAATATCCAATAATAGAAGAGTTAGAACAACAAGAGAAAACTAAGCAAAATGAGGATTGAAAAATGTACTGCGTGAGTTTTCAGGCACCGCCTGATCCGTCCATTTTCACACCATATACCCCTAAAACCTTTGTATTTATAAGGCTTTCGTGCAGGTATGGGAAAACTGTAATCAACAAAGACAATAATCAAATAATCAATAATGCGTGCGGCACGCTAAATTCGGCTTCTA